>CAZUIH010000001.1:0-17123 GCA_964620365.1 uncultured Desulfobacterales bacterium
ACACAAGGGTGGAAGACGGCTCTCTTCCTGAAACAAGGGAACTGGCCCAGTCGTTTAATCATATGCTGGTTGCCCTTTCCCAGAGTAGACAGGAGCTTGAATCCACTTATCAGGAAATGATAGAGCAAAAATCCCTGGCAGAAGTCGGACATTTTGCCCTCAGTGTAGCCCACGAAGTAAAAAATCCTCTTGGAATCATCAAGGGCTCCTTGGATATCATGAAAAAAGAAAATATAGATCCTTCCACCAGGACGACAATGATCAGTTATGTGGAAGAAGAAGTAAAACGGCTAAACAGACTGATCCAGGATTTCCTGGATTTTTCCAGGCCTAGAAAACTTAATTTTAAAGATGTAGATGTTAACCAATTACTCGAAGATGTTGTTGATCGAGTGAACCTGGAGTGGAGAGACACTCATGTAAAAATTAAAAAGGAAATTCCCTCGGTACCATGCATTGTGAAGGCGGATCAAGATCTTTTGGCCCAGGCCTTTTTGAACATCATCAAAAATGGCTGTGAGGCATGCGGTTCGAATGGTCTTGTCTGTATCTCGGCAAAAATGATTAAAAATTTTTGGCAGGCAGAGATAAAGGATAATGGAAATGGCATGGATGAAGAGACCCGGAAAAGGGCTTTTGAACCTTTTTATACCACTAAGGCCAAGGGCACAGGACTTGGTCTATCTCTCGTATCAAGAGTTATCAAATCACATGGTGGGGAGATCGAGGTAGGCTGTAATCAGCCACAGGGAACCGTATTTTTAGTCCGGCTGGAATGTTTAACTGAACCTAACACATAGAGATCGCCAGGTGCAGGGGTGAAAAAGGCAATGTGTCTTGACTTACACGATTTTTTTCACAAACAACTCCAGATAGAGTATGTGTTTTTTCACTTATCTCATGCAGTGGAAAAGGAGCAGACATGGCATTTATCCTGATCGTCGATGATGAGCCTAAAATGAGGCATATCTTGCGGATAATGCTAGAGCTGAAAGGGCATAGCATCAAGGATGCCCCGGACGGGGAAACTGCGCTGAAAATGGTCAAAGAACAACCTTTTGACCTTGTCGTAGCAGACATCCGGATGCCCAAAATGGACGGCCTTACCCTCTTAAGGCACATAAAAGAGATGGATATTCCAACTCCTGTCATATTCATCACCGCCTTTGCCACAGTTGATTCAGCTGTAGAGGCCATGAAACAGGGGGCTGTGGACTATATAACCAAACCTTTCGAAGAAGAAAAAATTCTTTTGACAGTGGAAAAGGCGCTTGGAATCTCCAAAATTCTGGCAGAAAATCAAGCGCTCAAAGAGGAACTCAAAAGTGTAACGGGTGATGAGGAACTGATTTGTGTCTCCCCGGCCATGAAGGAAATTATCAATCTGGCCCGTAAAGTAGCACGAAAACCCGATACCACAGTCCTCATCACGGGTGAATCAGGAACTGGAAAAGAGATTGTGGCAAAATTTATCCATCGTAACAGCCCACGGGCAGACAGACGATTTGTAGCCATCAACTGTGCTGCAATAACTCCAAACCTGGTTGAAAGTTCCCTTTTTGGCCATGAAAAAGGGGCATTTACCGGTGCTGACAAGAAAAAAGAAGGGCTCTTCGAGTACGCGCACAGAGGCACCCTGTTCCTAGACGAAATCGGGGATCTGCCTTTGGAGGCCCAAGCCAAATTGTTAAGGGCACTCCAAGAGAAATTAATTCAGCGTGTAGGTGGCAATGAAACTATAAAAATAGATGTAAGGCTTATTTGCGCCACCAACCAAAACCTCGAAGAATTGGTTCAAAGAGGAAAATTCCGCTCTGATCTTTTTTTTCGTATTAACGTGTTCCCTCTTCACCTTCCACCTTTGCGTGATCGTAAAGAGGCAATAATCCCTATGGCTGAACACTTCATAAAAAAATTCAGAGAGCGTGCTTCTGATTCACCATGCTTGAGTCAAGGGGCCAAGAGGATATTAATGGCTCATCGATGGCCAGGCAATGTAAGGGAGTTGGCAAACGCCATGGAAAGGGCTGTAATCCTGGCTGGCGATGCTCCAGTCACATCTGAGCATCTCTCATTTTTGAGATCATCAGATCATGACAACACAACTTCTCATTCTTGGAAACTTCCACCTGAAGGAATAAATCTGGAAAAAATGGAAAAGGAGCTCATCCGCCAAGCGTTGGAAATGACGAACAACAATCAGAGTGCTGCGGCAAGACTGCTGGGACTAACCAGGTCCAAGTTAAGGACTAGAGTCAAGCAACTGGAGGCGGAAAATTGAAAAACTGCCTCAAAAAACTGGAAAAAAGATGGCTGTTCTTCCCTTGTCTTGTGGCAATACTTGCAGCTAACCTCCTGCCTTTGAACAGGGTAGGGGCCACTGACACATCTTTGTTATTCGTAGGAGAGGATCTGTCGGTTTTAACTATTGCTTCCAGAAGGGCGGAGACCCCGGAAAAGGCACCTGCTGTGGCCCAGGTCATTACCAGAAAAGATATAGACAGGCTGGGGATAAAGACCCTGGGAGAAGCCCTGTCCCTTATTCCTGGTCTCTACATAGCCAAAAGGGAATGGGGCAGTCAACCCTACATGAGAGGAGTCCCTGACAGTATTCTATTTCTCTATGATTCTGTACCATTAACCTCGGATAGCACCAAGTCCGTTCATCCTCTGGATGAAGAATTATCCCTGGAACTAATCGAAAGGATAGAGATCATACGAGGCCCTGGTAGTGTACTGTGGGGACCAGATGCCTTTGCCGGCATAATAAACCTGGTTCCGAGAAAGGGAAGAGAATTAAATGGGTTCAAACTCAATGTAACAGGGGCATCTCCAAATCATCATGAAAAAGTGGACATAAGCTGGGGCAGAAATTCGGGTCTCTGGGAGGCTTATCTGGCCTTTAGCGCTAACAGGACCAGTCCATGGAGTGATAAATTCAATGTATTGAAACTAGCTGGTGACACCAAAACACCTGTTCCGCCAGAGGACCGCATCGGCACATCAAAAGTGGACGATTCATACTATTCAGAGGGAGTCTTCAATTTCTTCTGGCAAGATTGGCTTCACTTTTCTGCCAGATGGTCGGAGGCAAAACGAAATTATGTTTTAAGCGATCCCGAAGAAAATCTATCATGGGCAGGACAGAGGAAGACTCCGTTCAAATTTGCAAGGCTGGAATTAAAATATCCGTTTGACACGGCAAGAATCCGCTTAAATGGATACTACAATGAACTGAATTTCGCTGAAACAGAAATAGACCTCTCTTCCGATCAGAAAAGCAAGGTTTCCTATGTGGAATTACTCTATGATAGAGAACTCTGGAATGGACAGGGATTGGCCACCTTCGGGACTTCATACCGCCACAACCGGATTGCGGGGGCGGTAATATCACAAAGTTTTCTACCTGACTTTTTGAAACCTGAGAATACGCTGTTTGTACCAAATATAAGACAAAAAAATTTCAACACCTCCCTGACTTCCTTTTTCGCCCAATTCAGAAACCATTGGAACCATTTTGATGCATGGTTGGGTGTTCGTCTGGATGATCACAGTCAATACCGTCAAACCATCAGCCACAATATGGGCCTGCGCTATCACCCTTACAATTCATGGCACCTCAAACTACTCTACGGAACAGCATTTCGCACTCCGTACAATCAACAACTGGTGGGAGAGACTCACCTTGATCCGGAACAGGTTCAAAATTTTACTATTAATAGCGTCTGGCGTCCTAACAGTTTCATGCATGTGGCCGCATCAGCTTTTTGGAACAAGATAAGACACCATATCCAGGAAGACCCTTATGGAGGTCTGTCTCATCCAAGCACTGCAGACCTTTACGGTATCGAGTTGGAATTTCGCTGGCAGATGCGTAAGGACCTAACTTTGTGGGCCAACGGTACATTTTTTTCTCACAGCGGAGATGAGGAGGCCTACCGGCTTGCGGATTTCATTATAATACGTCCAGACGGGAGCAATGAAACCCACTTTAAAAATTGGACAGTACCCTTTGATACCGGCCCGAAAAATCTCTTCAACGCCGGAATCTTTTGGAAGCCGTGGGACAATATGGACCTAGCCATGCGCCTCAGATATGCAGGTACGAGTGAATCTCATTACCAAGAGGGAACCATAAAAATTTCCTCCACTCCCACTTGGTTTTTTGACGTAACAGTTACCGGACATGACATATTGAAAAAAGGAGTCGATCTCCAGCTTGCTGTTAAAAACCTCTTTGACCAAAAATATCACGTTGCCGGCACATATAGTACGATTGAAACCGATCCCTTGGCAGCCTACTGCATGATCAATTTTCGCTTCTAACTATATGCCCCCCGCAAAAATTTATCTCCAGAGGGAGATTCGGATTAGGGTCTTAAGTTGTGCCCGTTCACCTAGGTTTGTCAAAGGCATGGCCCCGAATTCAGTAATATATTCACTGAAAGGTCGGTCCCATGAAAAACAAAATAGACTAGGGTAAACAAGCAAGATTTGGAGGCAATGGGCTGGCTTTTGAGGCCATAGACCAGCTACCGCAGGGACAACACTATCTGCATCACTCACTGTGATCTAACGCTTAAAAAGTACAGACCCTCTACGACAGCTCACCTTTGGCCAAAGTCAAAAAGCCACCCCAAGCCCTTATCCACCGGCGCATGCCACACACAAACGGACGAACAGGTAGACTTCGCCTCTTAAATCGGCGTTGCCAGCAGTACTAGAAATCAACTATCTTGCTAGCCAACGTCTGCTCTCGTCTAAGGTTCATGGCCTTGCTCATGTCTGCCGAGGAACTTTCCTCATCCCCTAGTTTCTCAAAGACCTCACTCCTAAGCAAGTAGGAGGGAGCATGTGCAGGATCAAGGGTAATCGCCATTGAAAGACTCTCTACGGCCTCATCCAACTCATCAAGCTGGATAAGAATTGCCCCTTTATGATAATGATATCTTGGATTATTAGGCTCACACTTTAATGCACTTTCTATGTCTTCCAGGGCCCCGTCTTTGTCTCCTGTCCTGAGCTTAGCGATAGCCCTGGCCTGGAAGGCCTTTCCGCACTGGGGATCCTTTTCAATCACTTTAGTAAAGGTAACAATAGATGCCTCAAACTCCTCATCCATAAACTGAAATTGACCCTCAGTAAAAAGCTCTTCTATGTCTGGTTTCATATTTTCACTCCTGAAAATGGAATTGGATAAATATTTTGAACTGTCATAAAGCCAGAGTCAAGATAGGCTTAAGGTAGCAAAACAAAGATAAGTCTTTTTTTGAAAAAGGCCACAAAAAAAGCCGGGGCACAACCCGGCTTTTCAGCAAATTGGAATATTCGTATTAACCGGCAAAGGCCTTTTCCAAAGGTGGCACCATCTGTTTCTTACGGCTCATAACTCCGGGCAGCCAGACAGTCTTGCCCTCCAATGCCTTTCCAAAGGCCTTTTCAATCACACTTGGATCATCCGTAACAGCCATGAGCTCCGTTCCTTCCTGCATAATATCGGTCAGCATGAGGAAAACACTGTGACGTCCCTCGGCCTTTACCTTTTCAAGCTCAGCATAAAGATCATCCTTTATGTTGGCTACAAGATCAAGGGATACCAGCTCAAGCTGTCCAATGCCAACATTCTTGCCACTCATGTTGAAATCTTTATAATCGCGGAAAATAAGATCTTTCGGGGCAACACCATCAACAGCACTCTTGGCTTTTGCCATCTCCATGCCCCACTCCATCATATCATCCACCCCTGCAATCTTGGCCAAGGCCTCAGCAGCGGCTTTGTCCTCGTCCGTGCAGGTTGCAGACTTGAACAGTACGGTATCACTCAAGATAGCCGAAAGCATCAGGCCTGCTACATTGGCAGGAATATCTTTTTTATACACATCCTTAAATAAGGTATAAAGAACTGTAGCTGTACAGCCATAGGGCATCGCACAGAAAAGAATGGGGTTTGGTGTGGTGATGTCGCCAATCTTATGATGATCCACTATGGCCAGCAATTCACCTTGGTCCCAATTATCAGGGGCCTGTTTTATGTCACTGTGATCTACCAGCATGTACTTTTCGCCTGCGACATCTGTGCGAATTTCCGGTGCGTCAAAACCAAATTTCTTAAGCACCACTTCTGTCTCAGGATTAAGTTCTCCCTGCATGCAGGCAACAGCATCTACCCCAAGCATTTTCTGCAGCTCTGCAAAGGCTATTGCAGAAGTAACTGAATCGGTATCTGGGCTCTTGTGTCCGAGTACATAAACGGCCATTTGACAAATCCTCCTTCGTTGTTGAAATTTCAAAGTTTGAATCGATTGACCTAAAACAAGATGATATTTTTTGAAATCTCATTCAGTATTTAAACCTGAACCTTATATGAAACAATAACTCACACGTAAATAAACACCTTTAATGGACATTTGATGTAGCACAAGACCATATATTTGCCAAGTTTTTTTCTCGACCAAGAGAATGTTACTGAATAGTTCTTCAGGATTTGATATGACTGCGGGGGTAGAAATTGTCGTCTTAAGACTCTTTGATGTGGGTTATACAAATCTTTCCCTGCCGAAAGATGAATCGGGCTTTCTCTACATCATGTCTCAGTTCCAGGACTACATTGCCAATCCCTATGGTGGTATTGGCATAAACCTTTTCAAGTGCCTGTATCGTTGCCTGCTGCATTTGTCCAAGTCTGTTCTCCAGCTCAGAAAGGAGTGCTTTTCTCTGCTCTCGCGCTTGGACTATGGCCTTTAGTGCGTCACATAGTCTATTCCTAATAAATTCCTTCTTGCGATCTAATCGGCCCTTGGAGGCCAAGACCTTGAGTTTTAGTAACCCTGCCTCCACATCCTCCTTTTTCTTGGTAAGATCTTCCAACTCGAAGACAGTTTTTTCGTACAATTTTTTCACTCTGATGTCATAGCCTGCCTGTATTTCTGTCGGCACATTGGCAGCAGTGCCCAAAACCTTAGCTGCAAGAGATCTTGCCAGGAAAGTCTTACCTCCCGCAATCAATCCCTTACCCTGAATGACCCAAACATGACCGCCAACGATGCACGTTGCATCAAGGATATAGTCTTGTACCTCCATATCCCCTCCTACCTTTACATTGGCATATTCTATGGCCATACAGGAAAGATCCCCTCCTACCTCTACGTCGGTCTTCTCTGCCCTGACAATTCCCTCAACATTGAGATTACCCCCGGCACAGACAAAGGTCTCATCCTCTATATTGCCCTTTATGGTAAGATCTCCATCCACCTGCACCTTGAAGCCTCCCAGGACGGATCCGGCGACAACCAGTTTTCTCCCCCAAAAGATAACATGTCCGACGGAGGCATCCACAGATCCATCAATGGTCCACTCATCCAAAACACTAATGATACCTTCGTCGGATACATCCACCTTACCGTCGCGAGTTGCCACCAACGAAAAATCATCCAAAATTTCTACGCCTTCACCAGGCTTAAATGCAATCCACTTTCCTGGTTGGGAGGGTATCTCCTCGCCAAAAATATTCGTGCCTGGTGTCCCTGGAGTGGGAGGAATTTTCCTGGCGATTTCCTGGCCCTTTCGTACATTTATAATGGTATTTAGCTCACGCGGATCAATATACAGAGGATCTGTCGGTGCCGTCTCTTCCGTATCGGCATCTTCATCTGTCTGTTTTTCACTGCCTGGCGTTTCAACGAATAGCTCAATGCGCCCATCTTCGCCCTTTATAGGCAGAGTTCCCTTGGCCAGCAGCCACTGCCCATCTTCAGGCTCAGGCACAGGCAGTATGCCGTAGGAAATAGATGCATCTTCCAGGAGCTGAGGCACCATTTCCAAAACATCTGGACCCAGCTCATCCACAGTAGGGACCAAGTATGCCTCCATCTCATCCTTGGAAACATACAATTTTGCCCGGCCGTCAAGGACCAGCACGCCATTTTTTAATTCTTCTCGGGTCATCAGATTATTATTTTCATTTGGTAGATATCTACAGACTATGTTCCCTTTATAAACATATCGTCCAAAAAATTACTTTGTTTAATTACTTCTGAAGATTTGTTAAAATCTGCCTTGTCCTGAAGTGAAATACTCATGGACCATAGATCAATCTGGACACCCTACGGGCAAAACAGAATTTCAGCTTTTTTTATACCGACAATCTTAATTAGAGGACTGGTAAAGACGCCAGGTATCAATTATAAGATTGACCAGAAAATAATAGCTTAAATGGCCAACACCGGAGGAAAAAATGAAATTTTTTATCGATACCGCAAACATCGATGAGATCAAAAAAGCTCTTGAATTTGGATTAGTCGATGGGGTAACCACTAATCCGTCTCTCATAGCCAAAGAAAATTGCCTTTTTGAGGAACGAATAAAGGAAATCTGCTCCATCGTGGATGGACCAGTTAGCGCAGAAGTTATCAGCACAGATTCCGAAGGAATGATCAAGGAGGCTGAAAAACTTGCCACCCTGAGTTCCAACGTAGTGGTAAAAATACCCATGACAACTGAAGGGCTCAAGGCAACAAAAGCCCTTTCAGCAAAAGGGATAAAAGTTAATGTAACTCTGATCTTCTCACCCATGCAGGCACTACTTGCTGCCAAGGCAGGCGCCCACTATGTCAGTCCATTTATTGGTAGATTGGATGATATATCTCACGACGGGATGTCCCTCATAGAAGACGTGGTCACAATCTTTGACAACTATGGCTTCGACACAGAAATCATCGTGGCCAGTGTAAGGAATCCAGTTCATGTTTTGGACGCTGCTAGAATAGGCGCAGATATAGCCACTATCCCCTATAAAGTCATAACTCAGTTGGCTAAACATCCTCTGACGGACATTGGACTAGAGAAATTTCTTGCTGATTTCAAAAAAGCCACCAAATAGCGACTCTATTTTGGATGGTTGCAAGATTATGAAATGAAGGGAGTTAAGGGATTATTATATTTTACATTCCTCCTTTTTTTATTGTTCTGGCGCCCTGATACCGCAGCCGGAGACACATTTTACTTCTACAAGGACGCAAGAGGGGTACTTCACTTTTCAAATGTAGGATTTTCATCCAAATCCCGGCTGAAACACGAAGGCTATCAAAGGTCCCAAAAAGGAACCGTCTTTGATCCTTCGAGCCTTATTGAACGTTATGACCCTATCATTAGACGTGCTTCAGTTGAAAATAATATCGACCCTGCTCTACTTAAGGCAATCATACATACTGAATCTGGAGGCAGGCCCCATGCAACGTCCCCTAAGGGTGCCATGGGACTCATGCAGCTCATGCCTGTCACCGCGTCATCACTTTCTTTAAAGAATCCTTATGACCCATTGGAAAACATCAGGGGTGGAGCGAACTACCTTCGCAAGATGCTCGATCGCTTCAACGGTGACCTCATCCTGGCACTTGCCGCTTATAACGCAGGGCCTGGTGCTGTTGAGCGTATCAAAAGCGTGCCAAATTATCCGGAAACCCGACGTTACATAAAAAAGGTGTTGACCCTTTGGCGCAAGTACCGAAGCAATCGCTAGAAGCCTAAACATACGTATGATGAAAGCGCCCCGTTCTCATGCTGAAATTTCGACATCACTCCGACTCACCTATGGTCCGAAAGCCAGCGAACGAATCAATCTAAAGCTAAAGGACCTGCTCTAAATCAGGTCAGTTTTTGTAGGCCATCATGATACTCAGTATTAACACGAATCGATGTAAAATCATCATATTGTCGGACATGAGGTACCTTGTGCATACAGGTTGCTAAATAATCCGGGATTATTTTTATACATTACAATGCAATCCGACCGAACCATGCTACATCCTGTCCTCCGAATTCCAGATCCTTATGATCTAAAGGGGCTGGTTTTTAAAAGGACTGGGATCAAATTTAGACGTTTGTACGTGGAATTAATGCTACGGGAGCAAATCCTTTACTGGACTGCATGTTGACGCAAATACAATGTTCCCGAGTACAGTTAAAATTGATCCCTGATAAACACTATAAAAAAAAGAAACGGGCCCGAAGGCCCGTTTCTATATCATTTACTATCAGAGCTGGGGACTAGTCGGCAAAAGCGCCCCAAGTCTCCTGAAATACTGGTCCTACTTCCGCAGTACCCTTTTCAACAGCCACATATTCTGCAGGACCATTTACCTTTACGATTACGTATGGTCCAGAGAATCCAAGGATAACCGCACCAGAATCCTTTCTGAATGCGAAGTCACCTTGGTCCATACGCCATATTTCAGGGTTGGCTCCGCTGAACGGAATGCGAATAATCATTGGCTCGGATGTCTCTTCTTCGACACCAATGCGCACTACGTACGCCTGAGCAAATCCCTGACCGTCCAGATAGACAAACTCCTCAGAGGGAACAATACCCATCTCAGTGACTTCCGGTCTGAGATGTTCTGGTACATAGAAGTACTGTTTGTCATTCCAGGGGCCGTTTACAACCTGTCTTACATACACGGTCTCAAGCTCTTCTGGAGTCAGCAGCCCGAGATTTGAGACCTCCTCGATCTCATCCCCACGTACAGAGCCCTCGGTAGTCATGTAGAAGAGCTCCTCAGCATGATGTTTGCTGTGCTCCAGTATATCTTCCGCCTTTGCACCAAGGAAACTGAGTCCGTTTGCCTGGATTGGCTCAATGTATATGACTTCGCCATCCACTACGTAGAGTCCATTGAGATTGACAGGTACCATGCCAGTCTTGCGCATGTACTCTGCTGGTGCATCCTTAGCGGCCTCAGGATCGAATGTCATTATCCTGTTCTCTTCACGGAACCACGGTGGAGCCCAAGGCAAGAACCCGATAACCCTGTCGGTTATCCTGTGAGCGCCAGGATCCTTGGTGTAATCGCCGTGACAGTCGTAACATGACTCTGCACCAAGTGCCTTTTCAGCTGGCTGAATACCGTGAGTATCTGAGAAGTAATGGGCTGCCATGAAGAGTATAGGCAACGGATTCTCGACACCCTCGGCCTTGAGGACCTTGATAAGGGCTGCCTGCATGGCCTTCACATCTTCATCCCACCACAGTTCAGGAAATCCGTCACCAGTGTGGTCGAAGATGACATAGTTGCTGTCTTTCAATATCACCTTTCCAACATTGGGATTCTGCGCCCATGTCGGATCATTTGGCGGTATGTTGGCCAGGGTCATAGGATCAACCTGTCCCATGCTGACTGTAGGCATAAAGGCCTTGATCGCAGCATTTATCTCACGCAGGTACAGGACCTTGGCACCACCATATGCAAGAGGTGAATCTGCCAATGCACTTACATTGTGATCGGGCTGTGGATTGGCATCAACCCATGTGAGAATGGTTATCGGGTTGCCAATCACGACCTGCGGATAGCCATTCCTACTGTTTGCCCAGTAGAGCGGTGGGTACACCTCGTTGTCATGGGCAGGATCAAAGGTAATAGGTACGCCCATTGAGGCAGCCATATTGAGATTCAACTGGTAGAAGTACTTCCAGAAGTCGAACTTTTCGTTGGTTGGCATCCCATTAACGATTGGCCCAGGATCAGCAGATCCACTCATGTTGAAGTATTCCACCAGCTCGATCACGAAATCCATGGGCACTATGCCGTTTCCGTCCGCATCAATATGCTGTGCCAACATATTGAAGTGAGGAATACCGTATCCTGGGGATGTACCGTAGACCGGAGATATGGCATAGGACGGTCTATATGCCATTGCCTTGCCATCACCGCCTGGCAGAACATTGTATCCAAAACGGTTATCGAAGTTTCCGAAGTAACCCAGGGTATCATCAAAGGCCCTGAACCGCCATGTACGCCTGAAGGGAGCATGACATGTCTCACAGGCTATGTTTGCTATGTGTGTTCCTGCAACTTCGCCGAATTTTTCCTCGTGCTCATGGGTTGGATTCGGAGCCTCTGGGTCGTTTCCAGCAAGGTGACAGCTTTCACAGGTCCTTGGCTTTGGATTGTTGTCAAGGTCGTTCCTCACCATGTGAGCGGTATCTGTACCCTTAAGGAAGTTGTGCATATCCTCGATGGAACCGCCCTCCCTAAGGTGACACGATCCACAACCCATCTTCTTGCTGGACATATGGACATCGTAACCGCTGGCCTCTTCATCATCGGTGAAGTTTACGTAATGACCATTCTTCACCCAGTCAGCAGGCATACCCAACTGATACAGACGGGCGCGGTTCCACTCACTGTTTCCATGGTCCTTGGTCATTACGTGACACTGACCGCATATGCGGACCCACTTATAGGAATTTATATCTTCATGACCGCCGAACATATCCATGTGAATGGCCCCGTCACCGAGGTCTGACACATTATAGTAAGCCTTGGCCTGCCACTCGCTGCCATTCTTTACAAGCTGGACGTAGGTAAGCGGCATACCGTCTCCGTTGAAATCAAGTCCCATCAACTGGGCAGTAGGCATCATGTAGAAGAAAGGCTGCAGATAATTATGGAGAGCAGGCTGAATAGCATCTCTGCTTATCTTGCCTGCCTGATAATCAGCAAGGACCCTTGCCAAATCAACACGGCCGGTGGCAGGATCTACATAGGTCATATCGCCCTGCATCATCAGGCCTGCAGCGTACATATAGGCACCCCATGCAAAACCGACATTACCGCTGTAGGGTATGCCCTCTCCTTCAACAAAGGGAGCCCTTACGTAATCCCTGACGGATGCATTGGGGTTGTCCCAGTCAGTATAGATCTTACCAGGCTCATATGCCCTTAATGCAACAGGGATGGGCAACAGCTGCCCAGACATTGGATCCTTGATCTGGTAACCATAAATGAAATCGTTGAAAAACATCCCCATCATCTGATCCATGGTGGCATTTGATGGGAGGAAGCCCTTTGCCTTCATATAGCTCAAGAAGCCGGCAAAAAGATTATTGATGGCATCATTGGCTCCCATGAGCCTGTTCATCTCGTCGGCCGGTCCGTTGGGATTAGGAGTATATGCCGCCTTGATGAACCCGCTAGCATCCCAAATCTTTGCCACATTGGATCCGTAAAGTGCGTACGGCAGACTGACGCCACTGGCCTCAATCTGTTTCAGCCCGTCTGTCCACATCTGCATCATTTCGCCTACATTCTGTGGAGGCAACTGACTAAGCACGAGCATAGGGGTAGGACGGGACATGCGCTGCAAATCATTGGTGTAGGACAGAGGTGACTCGTTTAACAGGCCTTCCTTCAGAGGCATACCGAGGGAGACCCTGGTTACCTGCCCATTTTGCCTTTCTGCAAAAAGGAGAAGCCTAGGCCTGAACGGCTGAACTTTCAAACCGTCTGCTGCAGTATAAGTATAAGGGCTTTCCGGGTCGATATGACAGAGCAGGCAGTCGGCCTCCATTACGCCTGATTTATTCCAGTCATGACGCTGTGGCTCACCAAGCGCAACAACTGTATCTTCGATTGACTGGTCACTTATCAGGGCCTGTGTTGTCGCATTGGGACTATAAGAATAGAAGTCCCTGTCATATGTATGCACGGGAGAAAGGCTAGGATCATCATAGGGGGTAACCGTTCCATCAGCCTGAACTATACCCTCAGCAGGACCGCCACCTGGATGACAGGAATAGCAGGTGCCAAGCTGATCAGCCGTGCCTTGGTCAAAGAAGTATGGTTTCCCTTCAGTTGAAAATGGATGTTCCAGGTCACCGCGTTCACTCTTAGCCGCCAACTGGCGGTAAGAGGGAGGTCACCAGGCTCCAAACTGCCCAGAACTCAGAAGGTGCCCGTAGGCATTGGCAAGGTATTTGTAAAGTGTGCCATCATTGTGCTCGTCGCTCCAATGATCGCTAAGGTTTTCCCCGTTGGGACCTGCGCCCTCACGGAAGTGGTAGGCCCTGGTAGCTGCCTGATAGTCGTGACACTGCCCACAGGTCTTCTTTGGACTGTAAGCAGGTCCCGCCATATAGACAGAACCATTTGCGGCTCTGATGGTGTCTGCTGGATTCAGCTGGTCCCTGATCGGATTGCCATTCCTGTCCAACAGGGTCACTGCTGGATGGCCCATGGCAATAGCTGGCAGACACAGGCTCATTGCTATGAGCGCCAGTACTAACAGCTTAAATGGTCGCTTCTTGGACATCCTAACTCCTCCTGGTCAATTTTTTCAGGTATCGCAACTTTTTTCACATTGCAATACCTGCTTACTCCCCTTGTTAAAACCTCAATTTACGCTCGACTACCGCTTTCTATCGACTACTTCTGACGAAGCACGATATTCTTGTGGCACTGCATACATTCATCCGAGGAATGACACACGTTGCAACTGCGGAAATTCCGCTTTGCCTCTTCTGCGTGCCCATTCTCCCTCGTAAATGCCGTCCAATCGCCACGCTTGTGAGAAATCGGCTTTTGGCTGCGATGGCAATCGGAACAATAACTTGCTGTATGGCAGGTGCCACAAAGTCTTCTGTCATGAGTTGCCTCTATGCCATGCTGGGTAGTCTTCCAGTTAAAGATGTGATCTTTGGGCTTCTGGGTGCGATGACAATCCTGGCAAAAGCGATCCTGGTTTTCATGACAATACTGACAAGTACTCTCAAACCTGCTCTCGATGCCGTGATGCATCTCCCAGTCGCCATGATGACTTTCGGGTGGAACCTCTTTGCGAATTTTTTCGTGACAGGTTTCGCAGCTAGCAGGCGCTTCGTCACCATTATGACACTTCTGGCAGGTTGGCATTTCAGGCCACTCGATTTGGGACAAGGATTCACCCTCCTCAAGTCCCTCATGACAGCTAGAACAATCCACGCCTTCATGGAATTCATGGCTGAATACTAGATCATGATAGCTTTCCGGCTTTTCCTGAACTGCCTCACCTACAGCATATTCATTCTCGGCGCTCTGTGGTGAGTGACACATGAGACAATCATCCGACGGATTGTCCATATCTATCTCATGACACTCTCCACATTTATCCATGGAAGGGTTGGCCATTTTACCTTCCTCACCTGCTGCATGGCAGTCCTCACAGGCGATCTCATTTTCAGCTACATGCAATTTGTGGCTAAACTTGAGATCGGTTTCTTTCTTACAGCCAAACAGGATTATGGTTAATGCGACCAGAACAAGGCCACTTATTTTCAATACATTTTGACGTCTCATCTTTCCGTCCCTTACCCTTTTCATAAACCTTGTTTTCAGCAAAATCCCCCTTAATACCATCCTTATTAAAAGCGGACATGCACGGTAGCTGTCAAAGCGTTGATAGAGCTTATGCCGAACTCATCATAGTAATCATCATCCTCGTATTCATACTTGAGCTCGGCCCACTTATCGCTGGAGAGTTTATACTTTACGGCTCCGTAGTAATGGGCAGCGGCCTCGCCTTCTATGAGGCTATTGACATCTTCATCTTTGTAATAGAAACCACCACCCAGTTCCCACTTCTCTCCAATATCCTGGGACAGATCGGCAAACACAGACTTAGATTCGGCCTCATACAGAAAATCCCTATGCTCCCGCCAATGACTGTAACCCACACTCAAATGAGTGCCCTTGAGCACCCACCAGTCATTCAGGCCAAAACCAAGAGTCCAGCGCTGAAAGTCGGTGTTATACAAATCCTCTTCGCTGTCGTGGGTGAGCTGCCGATTAGTATACCTGGCAAACACAGAAAGCCCTTCCTGGTGAGGAATAGGCTGGCTCACCGAAATGGTGAACTCCACATAGCCTATCTCCCTACCGAGATAGAGCCTCTTAATATCTTGTTTCAGCCCATCACCCACAGAAAAGGTATAATCATAGATAAAATCATCTTCCGTTGAAGCTGCTATCTTGTAACGGCGGTAAACATTAATGCCAACAGTAGTATCCGTGACAGGACAGGTTCCGATCAGATCAACCGAAAACTCCTTGGTGTGATCATTAATAAAGGATACGCGCCCATTGGCCTTCACGCCCTCCATTGGACGCCAGTAAACTGAACCGTCAAAGGAATTTTCCTTGTAAAAAACACTATCGACGTAAAGAGCCAAATCCCTGGTAGGATGAAACTCCAGATTGACTCCTCCGACTCCATCTTGATCGAGATCAGAATAGAGCTGAACGACTGAACCACCATAGGCCTCTATACTGAACCAATTCCTCAGCAGGCGATCAGCCCTCAACCACAGGCCATCAAAATGGACAGTTTCGGCACCATAGGCATACTGACGACCTAACCTTACGTCCACGCCCGGCAAAAGATCCCTTTTCTCGACAAAAGCGTAGAAGGCATCAAAGCGCTGCCTATCGTCACTGCTCACATCGAGATAATCCTGGAATATCGATCCGGAGGCAGTGCCATCCAAATCCTTCGCATACTTTCCTAGGAATGCAAAGGAAACTCCAGAATTCAACTCACCATCAATCCCAAGGATTTCAAAGAAATCCTGATCGTCCTGGTCATCATTGACCATGTCGTTGGGATCATCAGACCACTGAAGACGGTACTGGGTAGTGCTGCGCACATCCACCTTGCCCCAGCCCATGTCAGCAGCCCAAGAGGTTACTCCAGCCAACAGGACCCCTATCAGAACCAGAGCCCCGATTCCCATGGCCACTGTACATTTTACTGGTTCTCTTTTTCTGCTCATAACTCCCAATCCTTTATCCCCGTTAACACAAAATTCCAGGCTGCCCAACCAGAACAGCCCACAAATGCCTTGACACCAAACATTATCCCTTCTGCCTAGTGTCATACATAAGAGGAATTTGGCCTCCCGAAAGCTTTGCCACTCCCCTGTTTGAAGCTCAGTAACTCCTTTTGCAACTCTTGTCAATGATCTTATGTGATTTTATACACTATAAATAATAATGATTACCAAAAACTGGTAATCACCCTTTAAATTAGTGTCATAATATTTTTGTACCCGCTACATTTTTTTTAAAGTAGCATGGCGCAGCCACACTGGCCCCACTTTTTGACTTCATCCCCTGACATCACCGCATGTTCGTCAAAAATAGCAGCGCCTTGCGGCCTCAAATATTCAAGGAAATCCTGTCGTAAATGGTTGCCCTTCTGGATGAAGGCTTTTCACATGCAACCTGCTGTTGTCTTAATGATTTTTTTAAAAAAAAATTTTCTTAGACGTTTGAAGTGCATAATTCGGATTTAGAGGTCCCTTTGCTATTGGAACA
>CAZUIH010000001.1:17223-85689 GCA_964620365.1 uncultured Desulfobacterales bacterium
CTTAGACGTTTGAAGTGCATAATTCGGATTTAGAGGTCCCTTTGCTATTGGAACATGTATCGCCTTACTCTGATGCTCAATAAGAGACCTATACCCAGAAAGGTTGTAATCACCGAAGAACCACCATAGCTGAACAAAGGAAGAGGCACGCCGACGACTGGCATAAGCCCCATTACCATACACAGGTTTACTATTACTTGAAAAAAAATCATGGCCGTCACGCCAAAGGCCAGGAAAGTACCAAACCGTTCCTTGGACTGGGCCGCAATCCTTATACCCCTGTAAAGCAGGACGGAGTAAACCAACAACAGCATTATTGCCCCTACAAACCCCCACTCTTCTGCCCATATAGAGAAGGCAAAGTCTGTATGGACTTCGGGAAGGAAATTAAGATGCGCTTGAGTACCTGCCATATACCCCTTTCCCAGGATCTTACCCGATCCAACGGCTATCTTTGACTGTAGCACATGATACCCGGTGCCAAACGGGTCGCTTTCGGGGTTGAGAAATGTCTCTATTCTTTTTTTCTGATAAGGCTTGAGTATCTTCCATGCCAGCGGGAGCAGGCTGACAAAAGAACCCAAAAGGATAATAAAAGAAGACCATTTCAATCCGGCCATATATATCATCGCTGCCAAGACTGCCATCACCAAGAGGGCTGTACCCAGATCGGGCTGACGATAAATAAGGAAGGCGGGAATAATTGAAAGGAGAAATGGTCGCCAAAGATCCACCAATCCATACTGCTCTTTTTCGTCATGATAAAAATAACTGCTCAAGACTATGACCATTCCCACCTTGGCCAGCTCTGAGGGCTGCACATTCATAAAGCCCAAAGGAAGCCACCTCTGAGACCCACCCACACTCTTACCCAGGAACATAACCAAAACCAGCAAAAACAAGATTCCGAGATAGATATGAAAAGAATGCGCCACCCAGAAACGGTAATCCAAAACCATCACAGCTACCATGCAAACAACCCCAACTGCGTACCACTGCAGTTGTTTCCACTGGAAAGCATATCCGGCAGCAGTGCTTGCGCTATTTAAATTCACGAAGCCGAGAAACATTAATGTGAATACTGAGGCCAACAGCCACCAGTCACAATTTGCAATAAATCTTTTATCAAACATCATTTTCAGCCGACGTGATTGGAGTCAATTGCGCTGTCCTCTGGGGATACAACAAGGGTTTAGGAGATTGAATCCTGAACCATGCCTCGAAAACCTCTCTGGCCACTGGTGCTGCTGCAGACCCGCCATGCCCTCCATGTTCAATCAGCACAGCGACTGCCAACTGGGGGTTGTCAGCAGGAGCATAAGCAATAAACCAGGCATGATCTCTATAACGCCACGCCATTTTTTCATCCTGTCTGCGCTTTGTCTGCTTAATGACTTGTGCCGTACCAGTTTTGCCAGCCGCTGTAAAATTTCTTGATCTACATGAATGGCCCGTGCCCTTTTTATCCTCCACCACTCCCCTTAGGGCCTTCTTGATTAAAGCCAGATTCCCCTTTGAAACGGGCAGTTCACCTTGGGGTATCTTCTTAAATTCCCTGATAGTCTCCTTATCAGGTCCGACTATTTTCTCCACATAAACCGGACGGTACAGTGTACCCCCGTTTGCGACTGCCCCTGTCAGACGTGCCATTTGGATAGGTGTCACCAAAGTAAACCCCTGACCTATTGAAACATTCAGTGTCTCTCCATCCTGCCAAGGCTCCCTAAATCTTTTCAGCTTCCACTCAGGAGTAGCCACCAGTCCACTGCTTTCATTAGAAAGCTCTATCCCGGTCTTTTCCCCCAGGCCAAAACCTCTTGCATATCTCCAGATGGTTTTAGGCCCTAATTTCAGCCCAACCTGATAAAAGAATACATCACATGATTCCACCAAGGCCTTGTATAGATTGGTCTTTCCATGACCACGCCAATTCCAGCACCTGAAAACCCGCCGTCCCAGTCGAAAACTGCCGTTACATTGATATGTAGTGTGACTATTGACTACGCCCTCTTCCAGCGCGGCTGCTGCCATAACTACTTTAAAGGTAGAACCCGGTGCATAACGACCCTGGATGGCCTTGTTCATCAGAGGCTTGGTCATTGGATCATTCAACTTTTTCCACACATCAAGACTTATACCACCAGAAAAGGCCGCGGGTTCAAACCCCGGACTGCTGACCATTGCCAAGACCCTTCCAGTGGCTGGCTCAAGGGCAACGACCGCACCAACCTTTCCCCTCATGGCATTCTCTACGGCCTGCTGAAGGTCTACATCTATTGTCAAATAAAGGTCGCTGCCTGGTATTGGTTGTTCCTCATCCACCACCCGCACAAGCCTACCTGAGGCATTGACCTCCACCCGTCTTTTGCCATTTCGCCCCTCAAGTATCCGGTCAAATTTCGCCTCGATACCATACTTTCCAACCAAATCCCCGGATCTGGCACCGGGATACTGCCCTGAGGCCAACTCTTTCCTGCTTATTTCTCCAAGATAGCCAAGGAGATGAGGAGCCACCCCACCATGCGGATATTTTCTACTTGGAGTCACCTCTATCATTACTCCGGGAAGCGAGGACAGCCGTGCCTCGATCTTGGCTATCGACTCCCAATCCGCGTCACGTTTCAATATTATGGGCATATAAAGAGGCTCCCTGCGACCTTTATACAAACGGGCCCTGATATCAGCCTCATTTTCATTGAGCAGGGGAATCAATTTCTTTATGACTGTTTCAATATCTTTTGCATCTTCGCGGACAAGACACACATTAAAACATGGACGCACGCCCGCCAGGAGTCTACCGTTCCTGTCCAAAATTTTTCCCCTGGGCGGACGAAGCCTAACCGTTCTCAGCCTATTCGTCTCAGACCTTTTGCGTAACTCATCCCCCTGCATTATTTGAAGATATGAAAGGCGGGCAACCAGGGTAACCATACACAAGAAAACGATCAGGATGGCCAGGTCACATTTCCTTTTGTTGGCCTCCTGCTGCTGCTTATCAAAGCGTTTTAGATGGACTGTAGTCTCTGAAAAAAACGCCACGACTCTTCCTCAACACCCATCATCTCATTTTGAACGTACAGACACAGAATCAAGATAAGAAAAGAGGCTAAACCAGAAAGGAGAGAGAAGCCCATTCAGAACTGCCTGCACAACACCCCAAGGCCAGACATATTCGACCATACTGCTTCCTGTAAAAATAATGAACTCTACCCCCAAAGACACGAAAAAAACCAGTAGGACCTTTTGCCACCACAAGTTACACACTACGTGCCCCAGCACGTAACGGACCATCAGATATTCAGAAGCATAAGCAATAATGTAACTGCCTGTTGTAATAATAGAAAACGTTTCAGCCAACACACCCAATACCAAAACAGGCAAAAGTCCTGCCGGCAAAGGAATCTCAATTGCGGTCCAAGCCACTAAGGGCACAAGGCCATCCACGCGTGTAAAGCCTACACCAAGTACATCTCCCCAGGTTGTATTGAATAGGAAGAGAAAAAAACCAGTTACAATAACAACAATCTCGGTTTTCATCTGACATTCCTGACCGTTGGCCTGTCATTAACCAAGATTAAAAGTTCCTCCAGCCTTGAAAGATCAACGGCCGGCTTAACGATGATACGTTGAAACAGACTGGAAGCCGGACCAGGTTCTACCTCTGACACCGTCCCCAGAAGCAGCCCCTTGGGGAAAATATCATCAGTACCAGACGTGATGACAGTGTCACCTATCTCTACATCTACGCTCTTCTCCACGTATGAAAGAAAACACGTTTCATCACCGGCACCTTTCAAAATCCCCCTGACTCTGTTTCGCTGAATCAAGGCCGATATCGCGCTGTTGCGATCAGACAGAAGCATGACCTTACTAAAATAGGGAGAAGATTCCACCACCTTGCCAACTACACCTGCTCCAGCCATTGCAACCATCCCTGGTTTCACTCCATCCTTTAGCCCCCTGTCAATAGAAACAGCTTTTATCCAGGGAGTGAGCTCTAAGGCTATAATGTTTGCAGCAACTGGCGGAATTTCAGATCTCCGCTTAATGCCCAGAAGTTTTCTGAGCCTCACATTCTCAATAAGGGCCTCTCTGTACTTAACCAATTCGCTTTGAAGTTGAGCCACCTCCAGACGCAACTTCTCATTTTCAACAGTAACATTCTGAAGGGCTATGTAATGATCCCACACATAATGGCCCCACCTTACCGGAACGATCAAACCTTTCTGTAAAAATCCTGATCCATCAACTATAATCTGTGCCAGTGGCGAAAGGACTCCCAACGAGCCTGAGCGCAGACCTACGATTCCGAAAATCAGAAGCACCACCACCGCAAGCACCACGCCTGCCATAATACGATTTTGTTTGTTTGGGGGGGTTGAAGGCACAGGCGAAAAATTAAATGCTCTCAACAGCTATATGGTTATCAAGATTTCCTGAAACTACCAATCCCATTCCTTCACTAAAAATAAGTCTGTTCTACAAAAAACAAGTCCCAAAAAGCAGTATATTAATTAATCATTATTTCTTTCAAAATATCTATATTATCAAGAACTTTTCCTGACCCAAGCACCACGGACGAAAGAGGATCGTCTGCAATGACTATTGGAAGTCCCGTTTCCTCTCTTAATAGCTTATCAAAATTCTTCAAAAGGGCACCACCACCAGTAAGAACTATTCCCTTGTCAACAATGTCCGCTGATAGTTCTGGAGGAGTCTGTTCTAGGGCGCTCTTGACGGTTTCCACAATTGTCTCAACCTGTTCTGATATAGCCGAACGCACCTCTGAGGCGTCCACAGTTATGGTCTTTGGCACCCCCGAGACCAAATCCCTGCCCTTGATCTCCATCTGTTTATATGGCTCTTCGGGGATCAGATCAGCCAACTGGATTTTGATATTTTCAGCAGAATGTTCCCCAATAAGCAGATTATAACGTCGCTTTATATGCTGCAGTATGGCCTCATCCATCTTATCGCCCGCGACCCTTACCGATTTACTGTATACTATGCCCGCAAGGGAAATTACTGCGACTTCGGTTGTACCACCACCGATATCAACGACCATATTTGCTGTAGGCTCGGTAATTGGCAGCCCAGAACCAATAGCAGCTGCCATGGGCTCTTCAACCAAGTAGACCTCCCTGGCCCCTGCGGATTCAGCTGACTCCTTGACTGCCCTTTTTTCTACCTGAGTAATTCCAGAAGGCACACTGATTATGATTCGAGGCCTTACCAAGGTACGCCTGTTGTGGACCTTACGAATAAAGTATCGCAGCATCGCCTCGGTCACTTCAAAATCAGCAATGACACCATCTTTCATGGGACGGATGGCGACAATATTGCCTGGGGTCTTGCCTAGCATCATCTTGGCCTCTTTGCCAACCGCCAAAACCCTATTGGATCTGATTTCCTGTCGCACAGCCACCACAGAGGGTTCTCTAAGGACAATTCCCTTGCCCTTCACATAAACCAACGTATTGGCGGTACCCAAATCGATAGCTAAATCACTGGACAACCACCCTAGCAAAGAGTCAAAAAGCATTTCTCTCCTCAGGTTTCAAGTTTCTATAATAGATAAACATAACAAAGCGTATGAACCCTACCAAAGGCCAAAAAAAATAGCAAGAATGATATAGTCGGTGAAGAACCACAAATAATTTTATGGATTTTTACTTTGAATTCGCCAAAATCTGTGCAGGACCCTGGATTTACGCAACGCATCCATGCATCTGTCCTCCGGGCCATACATCACGAAATTATGTGATCGGCACGATTTCCTTGCAACACCATCCTTGACATATTAGTTGCTTACGATTATGAAATTGCATTTTGTTAGATAGATATATTTTCTTTACATTCTATAATTAATGTGAAAAAAATTTTAAATATTTTAAAATATTACTCCAGCACAATTAAGGAGCGTTACGATGAAAAGAACATTTCAGCCAAGCAATCTTAAGAGAAAACGCACTCACGGATTCCGTAAACGTATGAGCACCAAGGCCGGTCGCAAAGTCATTAACAGAAGAAGGGCTAAAGGGAGACACCGGTTAAGCGTTTAAACAAAAAAAATTTAACAACTAACTCAAAAGATAACCCTTTTGCCATGGGCTCTTTGTTTGAAGGGTGAAACAAAATTCTCTACATAGAATCCAAAGACTCACCCAACGTGAAGACTACGATAGGGCTTTTAAACAGGGAAAGCGAATAACCCTTCCAGGCCTTACAATCTTACGGATTAAAAATTGTTGTGACTATGCGAGGCTTGGGATAAGTGTCAGCAAGAGACGAATTAGCACGGCAGTCGGAAGGAACAGGGCTAAAAGATTAATCAGGGAATTATTTAGGAAAAACAAAAAACTGTTTTTACCTGGTTACGATTACGTTTTCATTCCCGTCAGGAATTTTTTACAAATCAGCTGGAGGGAACATAACAAAAATCTAGTACAGGCCCTTAAACAAAACGGGGAATACGTCTGAAAGTGTAAGCGAGCGCATCCCATACTATCCTAAATATGGGATAAGCGAGCGAATAAAATGACAATAACAACCTTATATTCAAAAAATTCCTTACAGCTTGCAGTAAAGAATTTCAAGCTATCTACTCTTGGCACCAAGATAGCCATAATTGTTATTAATATATATATTTCCTTAATATCACCTTTTCTTCCGCGATCCTGCCGTTTTACCCCAACATGCTCTGAATATGCCCGTGAAGCCTTAAAGCAATTTGGATTCTTTAAAGGGATATGGTTAAGCACCAGGAGAATAATACGGTGTCATCCGTGGAATCCTGGTGGCTATGATCCAGTGCCAGGCACGCATGACAAAGGGTAAAAAACACAAAACTTTTTTAAAAACCTAATTAAAAAGAAATTATCTTCCAAATTCTACGATAGTTAGGACGATGACATGGAATCACGGACTTTATTAGCAGTAATTTTATCCTTGCTGGTTCTAGTAGGATTTCAGTACTTCTTGGGGCCTCAAACTGCACCTACCCCTGATGGCTTAAATGCAACTGAGAATCAATTTGATACTGAAAAAGAAAAAAATCAACCAAAACAGGACACTCTCTCTACCCAGGAAGATGCATCCGCACGAAAAACACAGCCACTGTCTCCGCCATTATTGCCGGTAAAAGATGCCCACTTAAGAGATATTGTAGTTGATACAGACCTCTACAAAATCGTATTTACCGAACAGGGAGCCGGAGTCAAAGAATATCTGTTAAAGGAGTATGGAACAGAACTGTCTCCAGAAGCACCACGGGTAAATCTTGTAAATGTGATCCCGCCGCATCTGCCCCTCGTCCTGGGTATTGGGAAACAACAAGTCCTTGAACTTTCAACCCAACCTTTTGTTGCCGATCAACCAGAAGTTCACGTTGGACCTGAAAAACAAGAGGCAACGCTCACATTTTCCACCAGGTTACAAAACGGAATTACCATCACGGAAACCTATACATTTCACCATAACAGTTACTGGATAGATTGTCTTATTACGGCCCAGGGACCAAAAGATCAACCGATTTCAATCTTTCTTTACAATAGGCCTCAGGCAAAGGCAAACAGGTATATTTTCTCAGGGGCCTCCTATTATGCCCAGGGTAAACTGGAAGAGGTAACACTTGACGATGTGGGAGAAATCCACAAATATTCTGGCCCCCTTGATTGGATGGGCTATGGAGATAATTACTTTTTTGGTGCCCTAATACCTGCTGATAACGCAAAAACATGGGACATCTCAATTAAAAAGCTCGATAGCACCGGACTCACCGCCAGTCAACTTTCTCAGGGTAATTTTGCAGGTGGCCAATCCAATGTATTAAAGGTGGGCATATATTTTGGGCCAAAAGAGATAGACAGGCTCAAAGAGCTCGGCCATAACCTCTCAAAGGCTATCAATTTTGGATGGTTTGATCCCATCGCAAAACCTCTTTTGTACATCCTGAAGTTTCTGTCCAAATATCTTCCAAACTATGGTGTGGCCATCATTCTAATTACGGTGTTGATCAAAATAGCATTCTGGCCCCTGGCGCATAAAAGTGCCAAGTCCATGAAAACCATGCAGAAACTTCAACCCAAGCTGGCAAAGCTCAAAGAGAAATATGGAGATGACAAGGAGAGACTGAACAAGGAGCTGTTGCAGCTTTACAAGACTTATAGGGTGAATCCCATGAGCGGATGCCTCCCTATGCTTTTACAGATTCCTGTTTTCTTTGCCCTATACAAGGTACTTCTGCAGGCCATAGAGTTGCGCCACGCACCTTTTATGCTTTGGATCAACGATCTATCTGCTCCAGACCGGTTGATGATCCCTGGAGTCACCATTCCTTACCTTGGTGGAATACCCGTACTCACTCTGCTGATGGGCCTTTCCATGTATCTGCAACAAAAAATGAGCCCATCCTCTCTTGATCCCACACAGGCCAAAATGATGCAGTTTTTACCTGTAATCTTCACTTTCATGTTCATCAATTTCCCGTCAGGACTAGTTTTATATTGGCTAGTCAACAATATTCTCTCGATAGTACAGCAATATTACGTAAATAAATTCACGGACTAAAAACAAAGACGAAATATGGAAAAAAATCATATGAAAATGTTAGAACCGACTGAATTTGAAGGTAAGACCACTGAACGAGCCATTGAAGCAGCCTGCGTTTTTTTTAACTGTACTGAAGATGATCTGGAAATTGAAATTGTAACCAAAGGTTCCACGGGAATATTTGGCTTGGGTGGCAGAAAAGCAAAGATAAGGGCAATCCCCAAGAAGCAGCCTGAACCTAGCGAAGCAATACCTGATAAAAAAGATACAGAGATTAAAGAGGAGCCCTATGTGCAACCCCAGGCTGAAGAAAAGGCATTGGAAACCGATTCCAGAGAAAAAATTACGGAAGTGCCTGATGCAGTAATCGATACCCCCAACCAGGAACATCTGGAACAGGCCAAAGAAATTGTAGACACAATACTGGCAAATGCGAACCTTTCCGGCAAAGTATCTATTAACAGTGACTCAGACAACGACATTAATCTCAACATAGAAGGGGAAGACATATCCCTCATAATAGGACGGGATGGCCAGACCCTCAATGCCCTGGAATACCTGTTGAACCGCATTTTGAGACACAGAGGTCTACAAATTAGGATTCAGATAGATGCCCAGGGCTACCGCGCCAAAAAACAAGAAGCTCTAGAGCGCCTGGCTCACAGGATGGCGAAGAAGGCCAAGCAATCAGGACGTTCGGTAGCGCTGCAACCTATGGGACCAAAGGAAAGACGTATAGTTCACCTTACCCTTAAAGAAGTGCGTGGAATCGCTACCCGCAGTATAGGGGAAGGTACGTATAGAAAAGTTCTCATAACCCCTTCCCGTCGTCGGGGTAAATCTCGCTACAGCCAAAAAAATTGATGGGAGTCCATCTTACACGGGACGAAGACACGATAGCCGCAATAGCGACACCACTCGGCACCGGTGGAATAGGAGTGGTGCGTGTCAGTGGTTCCAAGGCGGAATCCATATTCCGGCAAATATTCTATCCCAACCGCCAAATAGAAAAGTTAGAATCCCATCGACTTTATTATGGTTGGGTCAAAGAATCTCCAGATTCCCCTCCAGTCGACGAGGTGCTTTCAGTAGTAATGAAGGCCCCCCACAGCTATACATGTGAGGATGTCCTGGAAATCCAGTGTCACAGTGGGCCTGCCGTACTGAAACGCATACTGGAGATGGCCTTGAGCCGCGGGGCCAGGCTTGCTGAGCCAGGGGAGTTTACAAAAAGGGCCTTTTTGAATGGACGTATCGATCTCACCCAGGCAGAAGCCATCGTGGAACTTACCAATGCCCAGAGCGAGTACCAGCAACGATTAGCTGCCGCCCAACTAAGTGGAAAATTAGGGGAACTGATAAATAAAGTAAGACAATCGATGTTGAACGTTCTGGCCCAGTTGGAAGTAGCCATCGATTATCCCGATGAAGATATGGAAATCCTAAACTACCAGGACCTCAAACAAGAAATCCATGAAAGGATACTGACCCCTATAAACCGTCTGATAACTGCCTATTCACAGGGTCATCTCCTTAGAGAGGGAGCTAGGATAGTACTTGCCGGACGCCCCAATGTGGGAAAATCCAGTCTGTTTAACGCCCTTTTGGGCACCAGCCGGGTGATAGTCAGCTCTATTCCAGGCACCACAAGAGATGTCATTGAAGAGTCCATGGACCTAAACGGTCTTAAACTCACGTTGGTGGATACGGCAGGTATTCACCAGGCCACCAATGATCCCATTGAAGACCAGGGGATTCAGCTGGCAAGCTCTCAACTTGACAAGGCGGATCTTATATTGTTTGTCCTCGACACATCTTCTCCTTTGACCGAAGAAGATTATGCGATTGCCCAAAATATTCGTGGTCATAAAAACGTGTTGGCGGTATTGAACAAAGTCGACATTGCTCCTCCGGCAGCACAATCTGTTCAAAAACTACAGAAAGAACTGGATGACATACTAGACAAATCCGAGGTTCTACTGGTTTCAGCCACGACAGGTAAAGGCATTGAGGAATTGAAATCAAGGATTTCAGCCTGCTTGACCGGATCGGCAAATATGGAGACAAATAATCTACCGGCCTTCGTTCCTGGGCTAAGGCATAAGGAGGCGTTGGAAACTGCCCATTCAGCTATTGCCAGTAGTCTTGCTCGCATTGAAGAAAACGCACCTACTGAAATCGTGGCCTTTGACATAGGCGAAGCCCTTGGGATAATGGATTCAATCATAGGCAAAAACGCAGATGAAGATCTCTTAGACACCATTTTCAGCAACTTTTGTCTTGGAAAATGAAACTTGTCAGGAATAGATCATGAAACGATTAAAAGAGATCAGGAACAGTTGCTCAGACAAAAAACTTTACGAAGTCCTCGAGATTGAGTGCAAGGCTGCCCTCAGCGCAGGAGAGGTTCTAAGGAATCGTTACTTGCAACCCCACCAGATAAAACATAAGGGCGATATAGATCTTGTCACCGAAGCGGATCTCGCATCAGAGGAAACCATTTTAACCATAATCAAACATTATGATCCTCAAGGGGAAATTCTTGCCGAAGAATCTCATTCTTCTCTTGATTTTTCCCAAAATAGACCTGTATGGATAATTGATCCGTTGGATGGCACGACTAATTTTGCCCATGGATTTCCATGGTTCTGCATTTCCATCGCCTATGGTTTGCCCTCCTCAGGTCTTGTAGGGACAATATATTGTCCTCTTCAAGATGAACTTTTTTTTGCAATAAAAGGGTGTTCAGCATGGCTTAATGGCTTAGAGATACGGGTTTCTCAAGAGACGAAGCTTGGGTCATCGCTGTTAGCAACAGGCTTTCCCTATGATATACAAAAGGAAACAGACGTTGTCATTGACACCTTGAAGACAATACTTAAGCAGTGTCAGGGAGTAAGACGGGCAGGGGCCGCTGCCTTGGACATGGCCTATGTAGCATGTGGTCGTCTTGACGGATTCTGGGAAATAAAATTGAAACCGTGGGATACAGCCGCTGGTTTTCTACTGATTGAGGAGGCTGGGGGCCGCGTATCTGACTTTAGAGGCAATAACTATTCACCGTTCTTACCCGAAGTAGTGGCCACAAACGGGAAGATCCATAATGAACTCATTAATCTCCTGAAACCATTCAGTATCACAAAATGACTACATTCAAGACCATCAGCTGTCCACAGTGCGGGACTTTTATAAAACAATATGCCAATCCTGTTCCGACTGTGGATACAATCATAGAATTTCAAAATGGTATTGTCTTGATAGACCGAAAAAATCCACCCTTTGGTTGGGCGATTCCAGGTGGATTTGTGGACTATGGCGAAAGTGTAGAGGCCGCGGCTATACGTGAAGCACGTGAAGAAACAGGACTTATTTTAAGACTCAAAGGTATATTAGGCGTTTACTCTGCCCCGGATAGAGATCCCAGACAACATACCATCAGTACCGTGTTCATAGCCGAGGCCGAAGGCCAACTAAGGGCTGGAGACGATGCAAGGGCAGCCAAGGTGTTTAACCCCAACGACATTCCTGAGAAACTGGTATTTGATCATGGGACGATCATGGATGACTACATGAGCTACCTCAAAGGTCTTAGGTCACTATGCCCTGCAAAACTATCTTAAACCCTTAGCTATTGCCCCTTCATGAAGGACTACACGGTTGCCGCCTGCCTTTTTGGCAGCATACATTGCGTCATCGGCCTCGTGCACAAAAACATTTATATCGTGCCGAATCCTTTCGTGCTCCCTTTTAAAGCGAGACACGCCGAGACTTATGGTGGTAGTCCCTATTCCATCTGCTTCAAGAAAATTGCGCCTCATCCTCTCCGCAATCTGCTCCACCTGTTCCAGGCTTGCTTGAGGCACGATCACGGCAAACTCATCTCCCCCATACCTGAAGGCAATATCCACGTATTTTCTGGTAGACCCTCTTATCACCTGGGCCAGACTTTTTAAAACTCTGTCACCGGCCTGATGGCCAAAGCAGTCGTTCAACTCCTTAAAATTATCCAGATCGAGCATAATCAAAAACAGCGGGTACCCCTGACGGCTGGCCCGCTCCGCTTCTTCTTCAAGCCGTTGCTCAAAAAATCTTCTGTTGTAGAGATCTGTAAGGCCATCCCTGATGGACAATCGTCTCAGCATGGCCCTAAGGGCACGTTCTCTTATAACTCTATTTAATTTAGCCTCAAGCTCGTTGAGATTGAAGGGTTTTTGAATGAAATCACTAGCCCCTGCACCTATGACATCGGTGTATCTAAAATCCCTACTATAGCCCGTCATTACAATAATATCAGTATCCGGCCACATCTCTTTTATCTTCGGTATGAGTTCCATACCGTTCATCTTGGGCATAAGAAGATCGGTTATCACTATGGTACACGAAGCCTGCTCCAGTAATTGCAGGGCCTCTATCCCATTCAATGCCGTGCGGTACTGATAATTTAGGCTGTCTAAAAACTCACCCAAAAGGCTCAATATAGTAGGATCATCATCCACCACCAGCATCCGCTGAGGTTCCTTGGGCAGGTCTTCTAAGCGGAAGAAATCGCTTTGCTCTGGTGGTGTCCTCTCTCCTGACACTATATCCTCCACTTCAAACATGGTAGGCCAACATAAAACAAGACTATTTCCGGAGATGTCGTCTTACAGATTCTTTGAGTTCATCCAGATTGAACGACTTGACTATATAGTCATCCGATGCCCAGGAAGCCAAATCCTGCTTATATTCCGGATAGGCGGAACTCAAAATAACCGGCACATCTGGCTTTTTCTGCTTCATTTGGCGTAAGACCTCTATACCATCCATACCAGGCATATTTATGTCCAGTATTACAAGATCTGGTCCTAAGGCATCAAAAATCTTTAATGCCTCCTCACCGCTCAGGGCCGAATGCACCTCATATCCCTCTTCCTCCAGTTCTTCTCTGTAGAGCAAATGGATGCTCTCCTCGTCGTCCACCACTAAAATTTTCTTTGAATAGTCTCCCATGAATCACCTCGCCTGGTTTTATCAGCATAATTCCCTATTATGATACCACTCCAATGCAATATCTAGTTTAATCTAAATCTATTTCAATTTCCCTTAAAAACCTGGCCGCTTCTTCAGGTGGGGTGGGATTTATGTAAAATCCTGATCCCCATTCAAATCCAGCAACCATTGTAAGCTTTGGCATAATCTCTATATGCCAGTGATAATGTTCCAGGAACTGATTCTGAAGCGGAGCAGTATGAAGCACGAAATTATATGGTACCCTTGGAATCGCCTTGTTAAGCCGCTTCATTGTCTCAAGAAACAGATCCGTTAGAGAGTGAAAAAGAGAATCATCAGTTGCTAAATAGGAGGATTGATGTTTTTTTGGCAAAACCCACATCTCAAAAGGCGATCTGGGAGCAAATGGTGAAATGGTTACAAAATCCTCATTTTCACATACTATCCTGATGTTCTGTGATCGTTCTTGTCTGATAATATCACAAAAAACGCAACGGTCCTTATAGTCAAAATATTTTAAGCAACCATTAATTTCTTCTTGAATCCTGTGAGGAACAATAGGAAGCGCTATGAGTTGGGAATGAGAATGTTCCAAAGAGGCCCCGGCAGCCCGACCAAAATTTTTGAAAACAATAATATATCTAAACCTGGGATCCTTTGATAAATCCGCCATCCTGTCCCTATAGGCCAAGAAAACCTGGATAAGCTGATCATGGGACATGTCTGTGATTGTCTCATTGTGATGGGGGGTCTCTATTATGACCTCATGGGCACCGATCCCATTCATTTTGTCATAAATACCTTCTCCCCTCTTATCTAACTCCCCTTCAATGACAAGGGCGGGAAACTTGTTGGGCACCACCCGCAAGGTCCAGCCCGGGGTATTCGGGGCATACTGGGGCCTGCCATAGGCTAGAACTTCCGGCGGAGTAAAATGCTCATTACCTGAACACAAAGGGCAAAACCCGCCCTTGCTAATCTCCTTTTCGATCACAAAGTCAGATGGTCTCTTTCCTCGCTCCTTTGCAATAATAACCCATCGGCCTATTATTGGATCTCTTCTAAGCTCTGGCATATCTTATCCTTAAACAACCCACTGCTTTCTTTCAAAATCTTCATCAGGTACCGTCACTGCGATGTACCCTTTTGAAGGAATGGTATGTGTCACAAGACCATTGTGCACGATTTCCACACAAAAGGTCAATTTTTCATTGGGTTGAAGCCTCAAAACAGCAAAAGGAACCGCTATCTCTGCCACTTGCGCAACAGCAATTTTGATTCCAGTCCTACTTAATTCACTCGGCTTACCATCAATTTCAGTCCGTATATCCCATAAAAGGGTCTCATCCTCCCTTCTGGGAAAAAGGTCAATCCTGATCTCGGCAAAACCATTGATACGTACCCGAATAGAGACATCATCAGGCCAATTCCCAAACTTTTTGACCCGGGGATCAATCTTTAGATAAAACCACCGCAAGTCAAACCCATAGGCCAGCTCAGATAAAGGGCCTTCCCCCGTATGCATCGCTCCGCCTACATCCTGCTGTTTAAAGGTTCCAGCCCCTGCCCACTCCCAGAAAAAACTCAACTTTCCATCAATGTCTGGATGAATAAAGGCAACAGGATCTTCATAAGCCTGTACTGGTCCAGGACTCTTAACAGGTACAAGCAGACCATCCGGCACCTCTTTTCCAAGGAAACGGTAGACCTGCTGAATATGGGACCTGAAAAGACGATCAAATTCAAGCGCATAATCAGTGGAAAACTGGTCTCCATACCACCAAAACCAGTCACTGCCTTCCGCAGCCAAAATAGACTGCCTGGCTGATGAAAGCCGGTGCACATCCACAGAGTCCTCTGCCCGTTCCACCTCATCCAAGACTTTTCTTGCAGCCCCCAACAAATCCCAGGCCCTGTTTTCCTCTTCTCCACCGATCCATATCCCGTAATCACCATTGATCCATGACCCTGAGTGCAGGGTATCAAGAGATTTGGTTGGCGGATTCTTTTCCAAATATTCGCTAACCGTGACTAGGTTGAGCTCTTTGTCATCCAGGATCCTCAGATAAAGCTCTTCCAAAAATTTTTCTCCTCCATCCTGATAATACTCCCATGGATTTTCCCCATCCAGGACTACAGCCAAAAAAGGAGACCGTTTCATCCCCTCTAACCCTTTTTTAATATCCTTTAAACGCCTGACAAAATCTGATACAGCAATATTAGGATCATTTTTCTGGTAAACAAAGCCTATAAGATCAGACAAGTGATGATGACGAAAAATCATATTAACAGCACAGCCATCTATCTCCACCCTGTAAGGCTGGAACAGGCTGAAATCATCCACGGAATCCAGGGATCTAAAAAGAACCTCCTCATCTGTTGCCGTCCAGACAAAACCCGATGCGTCTATCAGGGGAATGAGTTCAGGAGCCACCGCCCCCTCAGATGGCCACAGGCCCTCTGGTCTTTGGCCAAGGATCTTGGCACAGTAATCACGCCCTTTTTCAAGTTGCAATAAGGCATCTTCAGGATAATTGAAACGGGAAGGAAGCCTGGCATCCGGCAGTGACCTTTCTGCCAAATTCGTGTCAATTAATAATGGTAATATGGGATGATAAAATGGACTGGTGCTTATTTCAATCTGACCTGACCCCCACAACCTTGCATAGTGAGGGATCACGTCTCTTACGATTTTAAGATGAAGATCCAAAAGGGCATGTTTTTCGCTTTCAGAAAAATCCCTGCCCTTTTCAAAAAGGGATTTTGCCAACGGGTGCCCCCGGGAACTAAAACCCAGCCACGAAAGGTTGAACCAGACCTGGAGATCCAAGATATCCTGTGTTGAGAAAGCCCTACTCAAGGCTGGGAGATCCTCTGTTTTTATCTCTCGCCCCCTTTTGTCCAACAGCTCGGCATACCTGGGATATGGCTCCACCATGGTGGGCCAATGACAACTGAAAAAACGAGAAATTATAAACTCTTTTTCCGAAGAAGCTAAATCACCTACCGATTTTCTACTGACACTCAGAAAGACATCACTCTTTCCCCTATTATATAAATCAAGCTGAAGCAGGAGAGACGGGGCCAAATTAAAGGTAACACGCGCCTCCTTTAAATTATCAAGGCAAGTCACCATGTCTGTATATGCCTTAGCCGCATGAAGTCTTACCCAAGGCATGGAAAACCGGTCACTGACCGGATCTAGATAGAGTGGCTGGTGCATATGCCACAAGAATGCCACATTAAGTTGCATCAATCAAAGCCCTCTGGCCTTTTCTTCCTTTTCCTGCTTTGCCTTGCATTCGATACAAAGAGTTGCTACAGGCCTTACTTCAAGCCGCTTGGTACTTATTTCCTCTCCACACTCTTCGCATATCCCATAGGTCCCTTCGTCGATTTTCTCAAGGGCCTTTTTGATCTTTTTTATAAGTTTTCGCTCTCTATCTCTTATTCTGAGTTCAAAGCTGCGATCTGACTCCACAGCAGCCCTGTCAGTCGGATCGGGAAAATGTTCATCTGAATCAGTCATCTCTCCAAGGGTTTTATCTGCTTCGCCCAAAAGCTCATCTAGATTTTTTTGCAAAAGCTTTCTAAAGTGTTCCAACTGTGCCTGATCCATTGATCAACCTCCTGCTTCCTTTCTCATCCAGGTACCACTTTTGCCACCTGATTTATACTCTAACCGGACCTCATGTATGAGAAGATCCTTATCAACTGATTTACACATGTCATAGATTGTAAGTGCTGCAACAGATACCGCTGTCAAGGCCTCCATCTCCACCCCCGTAACTCCCTTGGTTTTTACACGGGCCTTGATGCCAATCGTCCAGTTCTGCTCATCCGGTATAAAATCCACCTCTACACTGTGAAGGGGTAAAGGATGACAAAGAGGGATGAGATCATCCACTTTCTTGGCTGCCATTATCCCAGCAACTCTTGCTACTGCAAATACATCCCCCTTTGGAATTCCCTTTTCCATTATCAGCTTGAAAGCCTTTTCACCTATCCTAATCTTGCCAGAGGCCACAGCTTCCCGGAGGGTGACCGCTTTTTCAGTAACATCCACCATCCGGGCCTTACCTTGGGAATCCACATGGGTCAAAACAGATCCCATCACTGGACTCTCCCTTGCCGTTTCTTTTTATGCGAGTCCGGCCGTTTGAAAAACTTTCGGAAAAAACCTCCTTCTTTCTTGTTTCTTTCTATATCCTCAAACTCTTTCAAGAGCTCTTTTTGACGTTCAGTCAATCTTGTTGGGGTAACTACCCTTATCTCTAGTACCTGGTCCCCAGTAGCAAATCCTCGCAGGTCTGGAACACCCTTGCCCTTCAACTTAAAACGTTCCCCGTGCTGAGTACCCGGGGGTATCTCAAAAGCAGTCGTGCCATCCAGGGTTGGCACCTCTATGGTGTCCCCCAAGGCAGCCTGAACCAGTGAAATGGAAATAGGACAATAAATATCGTTGCCTCGCCGCACAAAAAATTCATGGGGTTCAACATTTATCACTATATAAAGATCACCTCTTGGGCCTCCTCTGACTCCTGCCTCTCCTTCGCCCTTCAGTCGCAGTCGCGAGCCGGTATCCACACCGGGCGGGATTCTGACCTTTACTTTGTGTTGTTTGCGCACTCTTCCATGTCCCTGGCATTTCGTGCAAGGATTCGAAATAATAACTCCCCGCCCCGAGCAGTGAGGACATGTGGATGAAACCCTGAAAAACCCTTGAGATCTTATCACCTGCCCCCGTCCCCCGCAGGTAGGGCAGGTCACCGGCTGGCTTCCTGCCGGCATCCCGGTGCCCCCGCATTGAGTACAAGTATCAAGGCATGTGATTTCTATCTCTGTTTCCGTTCCCTTTACAGCGTCTTCAAAAGAGATGGACAGATCGTATCTAAGATCCGCCCCGGCCTCAGGCCTGAGCCCACCTCCGCTGCTGCGGAAACCTCCACCAAATCCAAAAAGGTCTTCAAAAAGATCACTAAAAGCACCAAAAATATCTTCGTGACTGGAAAAACCGCTGAAACCAGTGCCAGATGTCACTCCTTCATGGCCGTAAGCGTCGTAGACCCTTCTCTTTTCCGGGTCATGCAGCACCTCGTATGCCTCAGCCGCTTCCTTGAAGCGTTCCTCAGCCTCTTTATCTCCCTGATTCCTATCGGGATGATATTTTAAAGCGAGCTTCCTGTATGCCTTCTTTATATCTTCCTGGGATGCATCTTTAGGCACCCCCAAAACTTCATAATAATCTCGTTTCATAAGTCAACCAAATCCACCACCAACTTAGCCGGGATACACCGCCTCCGGCACCTTAGTTTCAAAGGCAACTGCTATCCTCGCATATAATGTGTTCAGCATATTTTTTTCCAACCAACAAATGATACTATCATCCAATTGCCAACTCATCCTTGCCCTAGGCGATACCGCCAGGGGCAAGCGGATCTTTCACGGATAACCACTTATTATTTACCTTCCATCTCCAAGGTATCGGTTTGCAAGGCCTGAAATATCCTCTGTTCCTCAGTCTGCCTTGACAATTCCTCCAGATTTTCAAAGGTAACCTTGCCCGCGGCTATTTCCCTTAGGGCCTGGACTATCTCTTTATTTTTACATCTAACCAGAGGCTTAGCGCCCTTTCTAAGCTGTTTGACTCTCTCTACCGTCAAATGAACAAGGCTGAAACGACTATCAACCTTTTCCAAACAATCCTCTACTGTTACTCTTGCCATGAGACGCCTCCGATCCACACAAAATTACCAGATGTGGACTCAAAATTATTTATTATTTCTTGTACTCTTCTAAAAGAAGATAGTATTATAATGTGCCATTTTCTATAGGCAATCCTATTTTTAATTGAAAAGCAGGCACATACTCTACAGATGGACAAAAGCATTCAACAAAAAGGAATTTTTCCTCTAGCACAGTTAGCCTTAAAATTGTAGCGTGTGGTCATTTCAAGCAATAAATAAGGGTACTATCAGGTTCTCTTGGTCACTTACTCTGACCATAATTATCCTCTTTTTTCCAATCAACCCTATTACCTTGGAAACGATCGCGGACGAAGGGGTCTCAAACGGCCCTCAAATTCCCAGGTCTAAACTTACAGTAACAGCAGACTCCATCTCTCCGGCATGGCAAATTCTGTGGAACAAGGCAAGAGAGATGGGGAAGACCGGCGATGCAAGGGGTGCAATCGCTCTATACAAGATACTACTTCGTGAACGGCCTGGCCTGACCCAAGCCCGGATGGAACTCGCAAACCTGCTTGTGGCTACCGGAGACAGGAACGGGGCCATCAATGAACTGGAAAGGATAGTTGAGTCTCATCCAGAAAATATTGTCGCAACCTTTAAGCTGGCAGAACTTTTACGTCTCGAAGGGCAGTGGGCAAAGGCATTACCCGTATATAAAAGGATTCTTGATGCGATAACCAACAAAAACAAATCCTTTCCACAGACCCTTCAAGGGCTCTCCTCAATCGAAACTTTAAAGGCCCGGACAGAGGCAGGCATTGGATTGTGTCTCAAGGCACTGGGACATCCCAAGGAAGCCATAACTTACCTAGAGCAGGCACTTACACACCTAAATACAAGAGACGACCTGGAAAAAGAGCTCGCTCTTACATTAACGCACCTTGGAAACACAAAAAATGCAATCCTTCACTTTCAAAAGGCCTATCCCAGCTATGAAGATGACCCCGAATTCCTGAGTGAATATGCCCTGGCATTGATAAAAATGGGAAGACCTGAAAAAGCTGAAAAGATCTATATACGCATGACAGAGTGTCTAGCAACCGATAATACACTAAGTCCAGAGAAAAAAGAGCGACTTTTAAAACATACTACCGAGATCTTCATTCCGCAGTATCTGATATATTCGGACTCTGGAAAGGCAATAGATCTGCTGGAACAGGCACACCGTTCCTTGAGGAATCCAGATCAAACAAATGGACTCTTATCCATTTTGGTCAGGTTGTACTTTGCGAACCATCAGTACCTAAAAGCATGCGAATCCCTTGAAGATATTGTGAAAAACAACCCTGACAACAGGGAGGGACTTTTTTTTCTAGCCCGCTCCTATGAAAAACTGCAACTGATCAAACCCGCCATTTCTGCATGGGAACGTCTTTACGAAAAAGAGCGCTCCATCTCAACACTCACCCACCTACTCGAACTTTTAGTGGAACAAGGCAAATTCAAAAGGGCCCAAATGTACCTGCCTGAAGTTTTCAAATACAAATTTGAGAGCGATAAAAAACTTAAAAAATTAGTTATCTTCATCTTGCTCCATGAAGGCGAAATTGAAAGGGCGAAAAAAGTACTTTCGTGGAACCTGTTAAACAATGACCCCGACCTGCTGAGAACATATCTTGCCTCTGCTTTTTCCAATGCCACTGGGAACGAAATCTTTGAGAATTTTTGTCAAAAATCCCCAATTAAATTGGATGGATACTCAGACTTTTTAATACTGAAGCTATTACTGAAGAGACTCATTGATACCAAGTGTCTCAAAAGGGCAGAGCAAATCTTACAGAGCCGCTGGAGGACGCAGAGATCTATCTGGACATTACGTGACATTGAAGACGTGTATTCGCTCTCTGGCGATCGCAAATCTTTATTAATCAGCCTGGAGAATGAGCTGAGTGATTTTCCATCCTCCCAACGAGAAACATTGATCAAAGCCAGACTTCTCATTCAAACCGGCAACAATTTGGAGGCAGAGCGGATTTTGCTCCATCTTTTATCCACGGGTTCGGCTTGGACAAAGGAATGGACCTGTCTATACTTGGGTCACATCGCAAACCTCCACGGGCAATACGAAAAGGCCATGGAGTACCTGGATGCCATTATCATGAAATTCCCCAATCACGTAGCTGCCCACATAGAGAAAGGAAACATCTTTTGCGATTATGGGATTACACCAGAGGCTTTCAACGAATTTTCAGCTCTCTTCGAACTTACAGGGGAAAAAAGAGGTTGTTCAAGGACCTCTCAAGCCCCAGACATTAAATTATTTGCCGATCCCCGAAAAATAATATCAAGCGATATCTGCAGATATAACAACATTAAATGCCAAATCGAGCTCGCGAATTCATATGAAAACATGAACGCCCTTGATGAGGCAGTATCCGTGTGGCATGGTATTATAAAGAGACATCCTTATTATTGGCCTGGCTATCAAAGTCTTTTCCAACTATATAATAGGTTAGGTAAAAAGAAAAAGGCAGGTGAGATTAAAAAAATGGCCTGTAGGGCCTTAACTACGTATGATAATAGTGAAAAGTTCTTGTCATATTCATTTATAAAAGAAGAAAATTCACCTTACAAAAAGAAGACGGACCCAAGTGAACTGGACAAAGAATACCGTAAATTCCCATGGATGAATGGCAACAAAAAGATTTTAGAAGAATGGACTAAAATCTTTTGCAAGTAATGAAAATATATGGTTTTTACTTATGTGCTTGCTTTTTAGACTCATTACGACTAGAACAGGACAGAATTTTTACATTTAAATAATTCTCAGGAGTACCAATGAAGGTCTTTGTCACTGGAGGAGCTGGTTTTATAGGTTCAAATCTTTGCGATGCCCTTGTTAACCGGGGAGATTATGTTTCAGTTATAGACGATCTATCCACAGGTTCACTAGACAACATTGCTCAGCTCCAAGGACATCCCAGATTTCTGTATGTTAACGACACGATCCTGAATGAAAAGAGGATGGAAAATCTTATTCAGGATTGTGACGTAGTAATCCATTTGGCCGCTGCAGTAGGGGTAAAATATGTCATAGAAAACCCTCTTTCTTCCATAGAGACAAACATAAGAGGTACCGAGATAACACTTCAACTCGCAAATAAATACAAGAAAAAAATCCTCCTGGCGTCTACATCAGAGGTTTACGGCAAGCATATGCATGCCCCCTTAAAAGAAGACGACAATCTTATTTATGGACCTCCTTCCACTATGAGATGGAGTTATGCTGCAGCTAAGCTTGTCGACGAATTCACTGCCCTTGCATATCACCGGACAAAAAAATTAAAGGCCGTGATATTCCGCTGCTTCAATACGGTGGGCCCAAGACAGACAGGCCTCTATGGAATGGTGGTCCCCAGATTCATACAGCAGGCATTAAGGGATGAGCCAATAACCGTTTATGGAGATGGGCAACAGACCCGGACTTTTACCTATATAGGAGATGTAGTAGAATCCATAATGAGACTTATGGAATGTGAAAGGGCCATAGGAGAAGTTGTAAATATTGGGGGCACCGAAGAGGTCACAATACTTGAACTTGCCAAGAGAATTAAGGCCATCGTCGGGAGTTCATCAGAAATCGTATGTATACCCTATGAACAGGCCTATGGAAGAGATTTCGAGGATATGATGCGCAGAGTTCCATCCTTGGATAAACTGAAAAATCTCATAGGCTATACCCCTCAAACATCCCTTGATAAACTTCTTGAAAAGACAATAGAATATTTTCGGTCTAGGGTTTCATAATACACTTCTGGCTGTTGGGGATCATGACTCCTTTTTTTCTTAACACAGCCCTGGTTTTTACATGCTCCTTCGGTATAAGCAGTCTGCTTACGCCGTGTGTCATCTGGGGAGCCAAGAAAACCGGGTTTATTGCCAATCCCAGGGAAGACAGATGGCATAAAAGACCAACTGCCCTCCTGGGAGGCATAGCCATTTTCATAGCATTCATCACTGGGTGCCTGCTTTTCTGTGATCTCAACGGGCCAATCTTGCCCCTGATATTAGGCGCAACCGCCATCTTTATGCTAGGACTGTTTGATGATATTCACGAACTTTCCCCACAGGGTAAATTCATCGGCCAACTTATCATAGCCGCTTCGGTAATAGCCGGGGGACTCAGGATACATGCTGGCTATCCAGCCATATCGATAATAGCCTCTCTCTTCTGGTTTGTAGCGGTTACCAACGCATTGAACATCCTGGACAACATGGATGGCCTTGCTGCTGGGATAGCATTTATAGCCGCCAGTTCCCTGTGGGCGTACAGCAGGCTGGAGGGTCCACCCCTTCTTGCGACACCCGCAATTATACTGGCCGGAGCCACTGCCGGTTTTTGGATTTACAATTTCAACCCTGCAAAAATTTTCATGGGGGACTGCGGCAGTCTTCTTTTGGGTTTTGTCCTGGCCAGTCTTTCAATAATCGGAACATGGGGCGCGGCGTCGGATGCACAATCTTCAATGGTGGGATATACAGGGGTATCAAACATCATATTGGTCCTGGTCGTTCCAATGGCCGTTCTGATGATACCATTATTTGATACTGCCCTGGTTTCATTCACCAGGGTACAAAGTGGCATTTCTCCTTTTCAGGGGGGAAGAGACCACACCTCCCACAGGCTCGTTCTTCTCGGCTTTTCAGAGTCCAGGACTGTTCTAACCCTAATGGCATGGGCTGGGATCGTTTCCGCCTTAGTGCTGTACTTATCCCAACACAGTGCCCATGGATTACTGGCCGTACTAAGCATAGTTTCAATAATATCCCTGTTTTTCGGAATATTTCTCACCAACCTCAACAGCACCGTTTATACAGGGGATGAATCAAATGAAAAAACAAACCGGAACGCCGTTATCTGGAAACTCCTTTTGAATAAAAAACAGATGCTTCAAGCGATAGTAGACACTATCCTTATTACAGTTTCCTATCTTTCCGCCTATCTACTGAAGTATGAAGGTATAATAAACGATTGGAACCTGGACCTGATTGAAAAGTCACTCCCTCTGATCATACCGGTTAAGCTAGCCGCATTTTGGGGCTTTGGCCTCTACCGAGGGCAATGGCGCTTTGTAAGTGTAGGAGATCTATGGCAAATCATAAAGGCGGTAACCATCAGTTCACTCATCATCATTGGCATACTCCTATTCCTCTACAGGTTTGAGGGTTTTTCACGGGTTGTATTCCTTAACGATGCCATGCTTACCCTGCTACTGATAGGCGGAGTTAGAATGCTGCTTAGACTTTTTAAGGAATATTTTAGTCAGAAGGCAGAACAGCGACATGAAACACCTATCCTTATCGTTGGGGCAGGGGATGGCGGAGACTTGTTTTTAAGGGAACTAAGGAAAAATCCGCATCATGACTACCTGCCAGTGGGATTCATAGATGACGATCCTGCCAAAAAGGGACAAATAATACATGGAGTCAAGGTGCTGGGAGACAGAAAGTCTCTTGCCACCCTAATAAAAAGGCATGGTATAAAGGAGATATTTGTTGCGATAATGTCTGCTACGGAAAAGCAACTTTCAGACTACTTTGAAATATCCAAATCAATGGGTGTGACCTGTAGACGGGTCAGGCCACTGTTTCAATGTGACTGTGGAAATAACAAAGAACCCCTGAATAATATCAGGAAAAAAAATAATGTAGTTCATCTAGCCATGGGAGTCGACAACAAAAAATGAATCACAAAAGACTTACCAAAAAGGACTATAAACTTATTCACAAAAAACTTTGCAAAGAGAAAAAGTCGGTTTGGAAACAGTTAAAAAAAAGAGAAAGGGACGAAGTCTTTAAATTTTCTGAAGAATACAAGGCATTTTTATCCGAGGCAAAGACAGAAAGAGAGGCCGTTGAGATAATAAGACAGGCGGCCATTGATAACGGTTTTAAAGAAACAGAAACGATTTCCGGCACTCCGACACGAATCCTGTGGAGCTTTAGAGGCAAGGCTGCCGCTCTTGCGGTCATTGGGAAAAGACCTTTAGAAAACGGGGTTCGCCTGATCGCATCCCATATCGATGCCCCAAGACTGGATCTGAAACAGAATCCTCTCTATGAGGAGCTTGAAATGGGATATCTCAAGACCCATTATTATGGAGGAATCAAAAAATTTCATTGGGTGGCCCGTCCTCTTGCCATCCATGGAGTGGCTATCAAATCGGACGGCACCACGGTCCCCGTAACAATAGGTGAAAAAGATGGGGACCCGGTAATGACCATAAACGACATCCTGCCACATCTGGCATATAACGTTCAGGCAGACAAAAAGATCTCCCAGGCCATACCCGCAGAGAAACTAAACGTTCTGGTAGGCGGTATCCCGCTACTGGGCCCTGAAGATGCGAAAAATGGAATCAAACTCAACATTCTTAAGATCCTAAACGACAGGTATGGGTTGATAGAGGAAGATCTCATAAGCGCAGAGATCGAAATCGTTCCCGCAGGACGGGCGCAAGACGTGGGTCTGGATAGGAGTTTTGTAGGTGGCTACGGTCAAGATGACCGTTCATGCGCCTATGCATCATTAAAGGCTATCCTTGAACAAGACAAACCTGAACATACAGCCATCGCACTATTTCTTGACAAAGAGGAAATCGGAAGTGACGGAAACACCGGTGCCAAATCACGTTTTCTTGAACTGATCCTCTACGACCTCATGCGTCTTACCGAGACATCCTTGGCACCAGATACCCTTATAAGAACATTTATCGAGTCAAAGGCCATTTCCGCAGATGTCACGGCCGGAATCGACCCTGACTACCAGGAGGTTCACGAAAAAAGAAATGACGCCCTTATTGGTCATGGGATTTGCGTCACAAAATACACTGGATCCAGGGGAAAATATTCTGCAAATGACGCCCACGCAGAGTATGTAGGTTGGCTAAGAAACATATTTAACGAGGCAAATATAATCTGGCAGGCAGGAGAATTAGGCAGAGTAGATGAAGGAGGGGGAGGAACCGTCGCCAAGTATCTTTCACAACACGGAATAGACACCATAGACGCCGGGCCACCTCTTTTGAGCATGCACTCACCTTTTGAAATTGCTCATAAAGCCGATCTATATATGACATACAGGGCATATAAGACCTTTTATCAAAAAGGGACCAAAGGAGGGGCCTAATGAAAATCGTTGATCCTACATTTACGGTCTTAGATGAATACTTCAGAAAAGCCAAGGTGTTGGAACAGATAGAACGGTGTGGAAGAATATGTTACAAGAGCGAAGACAAAATCACTTTGGACTCGGCCGGCCCCTTTATAAAAAGGATCATAGAAAGAGGACATGAATCTGTCCTGGAAATGGCACACCTCGTGATGGAGATTACAGTAGAAAGTAACTCCATTATGCACAAGTTCTTTGAAAGGATACCTAGGTTCTGCCAGGCAGACCGGTTAGACAAAAAACGGTACTTGCTATCTGGGAACCCGAGAGCCTTCAGGGATCTTGCCAGGGATTACAGTGATCTTAAGGTAGTAAAGGCAATTTTGAAGATCCTGACTGAAAAATATCCCGTCCTTTACGAAGACCTGATCCCTAAACATGGCTGGATTCCCCAGGATGGCATATCCATACGTTTGCTGGAACCAAAAGAGATCGATGAGCTGCCTTTGGATTACCTGATAAAACATAGGACGCTTCTTGTACATCTCGTGGTGAACAGAGCGGTAACCCACGAGTTGGTCCGTCACAGGGTGGCCTCATATCTCCAGGAATCCCAACGATACTGCAGGTATGGGGAAAGCAAATTCGGTGGTGAAGTTGCCTTTATCAGGCCTTGTTTTTTCAGGGATGACACGAATGAATTTCAACTGTGGCGAAAAGCCATGGAAGAGACAGAAAAAATATATCTTCAACTTCTAAAGACTTCGTCCCCCCAGGCAGCGAGGACTGTACTTCCAAATTCATGCAAGACCGAGATAATGGTAAATGCCACTTTGGCGGAATGGATGCACATAACCCGTCTCAGGGCATCAAAAGCGGCTGACCCCTCCATGAGGGAAATAATGATCATGCTCTTAAATGATTTTGTCAAACGTTTTCCGACTGTTTTCAATCCGGTAAAAGAAACCCTTCAAATAGAGGAATAATATAGGCGCCGAAATGAAATTTGAGACTGACTTTCTCATAATAGGAAGTGGAATAGCCGGGCTTTCCCTTGCCCTTAAGGCAAGCAAGTTGGGGAAGGTAACCGTAGTCACAAAGAAAGAAATATCTAATACGGCAACCAATCTTGCACAGGGAGGCATTGCCTGTGTTCTCGATTCAAACGACAGCTTTGAACTTCACGTACAAGATACGCTGCGGGCAGGAGATGGCCTCTGTCACGAAGATGTAGTCAAGATGATAGTGGAAGAAGGGCCTGAACGGATAAAGGAACTAGCGGAACTGGGGGTATCTTTTACGCGAAACCCCAAAGATCCAGATAAATATGATCTTGGGCAGGAAGGTGGACACTCGAGACGAAGAGTGGTCCATGCAGCGGATTTTACCGGCAGGGCCATCCAAAGCGTTCTGTCCCAAAGGGCCTATGAAAATCCCAATATCGAAATTTTAGAAGATCATGTTGCTGTTGATCTTATAACTGAGGGAAAGATTACCAAGACTCCGTACAAAAGTTACAAGGAAAGATGCATAGGCGCCTACATTCTTGATGTCTCTTCGAATCGAGTCAGAAGATTTCTATCTCCCATAACGGTGCTTGCAACAGGCGGAGCAGGCAAGGTTTATCTCTACACAAGCAATCCTGATATTGCCTCGGGAGCTGGTATAGCAATGGCCTACAGAGCCGGTGCCAGGATAGCCAATCTCGAATTCGTCCAATTTCACCCTACATGTCTTTATCATCCCAGTGCCAAAAACTTTTTGATATCCGAGGCATTAAGAGGAGAAGGCGCAAAGCTACTAGACCATAACGGCACCCCTTTCATGGAAAAGTATGATCCCGTCCATAAGGAACTGGCCTTTCGGGATCTGGTTGCAAGGGCCATAGACTTCGAGCTGAAAAAAAGCGGAAAAGATTGCGTTTACCTTGACATAAGCCATAGGGACTCCTCTTTCATACAAAAACGTTTTCCCAATATCTACAAGGTTTGTCTCACCTTTGGTATAGACATAACCAAGGAGCCCATACCGGTGGTGCCAGCAGCCCATTACATGTGCGGCGGTGTCGTAACAGATTCCTTTGGCCACACTGATCTAGTAGGGCTCTTTGCCATAGGAGAGACGGCTTGTACCGGACTCCATGGTGCAAACAGGCTTGCCTCAAATTCCCTACTGGAAGGCCTTGTCATGGCCCACCGTGTCTTTCTGAAATCTTGCAGCCTGTTAGACGATTTGAAAAGTAAAGACCCTGCACAGGTTCCCCCATGGAATACAGGAGGAGCTGTGGATCTAGAGGAAGCTGTCCTGATATCCCACAACTGGGATGCAATAAGGCGACTCATGTGGAACTATGTGGGAATTGTCCGAAGCAGTAAGAGACTGTCCCTGGCAAGACAACACCTAGATCCAATTCTTAAAGAAATCCAACAGCATTATTGGGACTACATACTAACAAGAGATTTTATTGAACTAAGAAACTTGGCCCAGACGGCTACACTCATAATAGATGCAGCCAGCATGCGAAAGGAAAGCCGGGGAGGGCACTACACCCTTGATTACCCCCATAAAAATGACTGGGAGTGGCGCCGTGATACAGTAATAGAAAGACCGCAGAACAATAAGTGATACAGACAACTAAAGATAAAAAAATCATATTTTTTTTTTACCCTAATTGCTGGACTTCTCCTGGCGCTGGCTTTAAAGGGATACCAGGCATACAACCTTACGGCCATCTACCACACCATCGTCAAAATTATTAAGGAGAGAGAAGCTGCTAGAGAATTGATTATGTCCCTGGGGCCAATGGCACCCTTGGCATTTATCGGGCTTCAGACGCTACAGATAATAATCTCCCCTATTCCTGGAGAAGCCACAGGTTTCATTGGTGGTTTTCTTTTTGGCAAATGGGCCGGATTCATTTACTCGACCATAGGACTGACCATAGGCTCTGGCCTGGCATTCTGTATCGCAAGGCAATTTCGGCGCCTTATAAGTAAGAGACTCAAGCGGTCAGATCTGTACAACAAATTTGAGAAACTGATCGAGCACCAGGGCATATTCATCTTTTTTTTATTCTTTCTCATGCCTGGCTTCCCAAAGGACTTTTTATGTTATTTTTTAGGATTGAGCCGGATGCCGTGGCAAGCATTCATTATTATCGTCTTTCTGGGACGCATGCCCGGCACCCTCATGCTAACACTCCAAGGTGCCAATGTGTACGATGGTAACATCAAAGGTTTTTTATGGCTCCTTGTAATCACCCTAATAGTCGTTGCCCCTTCCTGGTATTTTCGACAACGGGTATATCAATGGGTGGATCAACATAGTCTCAAGGAGTAATTCCATTGAAAATAGCATATCTGGACTGTTTTTCCGGCATAAGCGGAGATATGATGCTGGGGGCGTTTATAAGTCTTGGATGGCCGGAAAAGGAATTCAGAAAACTCCCTGAAAAAATTGGTCTTAAAGATATAAGGATATCCTTAAAAAAGGTGCTTCGACAGGGCATAGGTGGCACCAAGGTGGACATAGTGTATCCCATTCCACAACCCTTGCGGACACTAAAAGATATATCCAGTCTGCTTAAGGTATCAACCCTGTCCCATGATGTCATCAAAAAGACCATGAGGACCTTTACATTGCTGGCAGAGGCAGAGAGTAAAGTTCACAATTGTTCAATAAATGAGATACACTTCCATGAAATTGGAGGTGTGGACACCATCCTCGATATCGTTGGGGTTTTTGAGGCCCTAGATTTTCTCAAAATAGACCAAATAGCATGCTCCCCGCTACCTGTCTCCGCGGGATGGATAGAGTCCGATCACGGCAGGCTTCCTCTTCCGGCCCCTGCAACGGCAGAACTTCTAAGCGGGATTCCAGTATACACGCTATCATCAGGATATGAACTTGTAACCCCCACAGGGGCTGCGATTGTGAGGGCATTGACCCCTACCTTCTCTCCCATGCCTGAAATGAAAGTGCTTGCTGTTGGATATGGGGCAGGAGCACACGATATCGCAAGTCATCCCAATCTTCTTAGAATCTGGCTTGGTGAAGCGGACACATTCAAGGCCGTTCCGGTTGTTGAAATCCGCACCCACATAGATGATATGAACCCGGAATGGTATGAATACACGATGGAACGCCTGTTTGCTGAAGGCGCCCTTGACGTGACCCTCTCCCCGGTTCAAATGAAAAAAAACAGGCCTGGATGCGAGTTGATTGTCATATGCACACCAGGTATGGAAGAACGGTTGAGCTCGATTCTATTTCAGGAAACTACCACTTCCGGTGTCAGACTTATAAAGTGTCACCGTTATACCCTGCCGAGGTTGACAGGTGTAATTGAGACCCGTTGGGGAGACCTTGAAGTAAAACTTATCACCGGTCCAGCAGGTGAAAAAAGGATGGTGCCCGAATATGATGCATGTAAAAAGATAGCGCTGAAACATGGCGTACCATTACAGAAGGTATATGAAACCGTTTCTCTGTTACCAATAGAAAGATTCAAAAAAAGAGAAAAATAAATGGGCTTTCAAAAGGCCAACGACAAAAAAGGAACACCGGAAAGGATCATAATATTTATTGCCTCTGGCCTTTACCTGGGGTTTATGCCCAAGGCCCCCGGCACATGGGGCAGTATTCTTGGAATACCTTTATATCTCTTGGTTTCCCGTATAGCTCCTCTTCCCGTGGATATTATCTTACTATTGTTATTCCTGCTATTCTCCAGTTGGATCGCAGACAGGGCGGGAAAGCTATTCCACTGTACTGACGCCTCTCAAATCGTGGTGGACGAGGTAGTTGGAATGTGGACAGCCCTTGTCGGGGCCCCTTTTTCGCCTGTCATTATTGGACTTGCCTTTATTCTGTTCCGTTTTTTCGACATCTTAAAACCTTTTCCAATAAGACAATTAGAAAAAAAAATCCCTGGCGGTGTCGGAGTAGTTATGGACGACATCATAGCAGGGGTTTTTGCCAATATAGGCTGGCATCTATTGGATCACTTCTTCCATATTGGGAACCTCTAAAAATTGTCATTTTGTCCGATGACCGCGTTGCTCGTCGGCAAAAAAGACTCACACCTAGAAAATATGCCGCGCTTTTCGAGTTTGTTTGCTCATTCGGCGCTCTCCCACTCCCTCGAAACGGGTTTCAGGCCCTTGAAAATTTCATTCTGGTTTGAAGACTTGCCGAATGGAATAAATGGTATAGTCTAATAAAAGTCGTCATTGGTCCATTTTAAAAACTGCCAATTAAAAGGGATTAATACTTTTGCTGAAAAATGAATAAAAAGTCCAATCACATAAAAAAAACTCCAAAAGGTGAGATCATCTCAATCGGAGATGAACTTATCTCTGGCAAAATACTGAACACGACCAGTGAATTTGCGGCAAAGGTCCTTTTTTCACTCGGTTACCAGATAAGCCGCATAACTGCCATAGGAGATGACCCTGAAGATATCGAAGAATGCCTGTTGAGCTCTCTGAAAAGGGCTGACTTTGTTATTGTAACAGGGGGACTCGGACCTACCACTGATGACATAACCAGTGAAACTGTCTCTAAAGTCCTTGGTAGGAAATTGGTCTTTTACAATGAAATATATAAAAAGATCAAGGAAGCAGAGGCTGAACATTTTTTGGGTGAAAAGCTGGCATGGCTGCCACAAGGAGCAGAAGTGTTGAATCCGGATGGCCACGCCGCAGGGTACCTTATAATCCATGAAGGCATCCCTATTTTCTTTCTGCCTGGTGTACCAGACCAGCTTGAAGATCACATGGTAAACCAAGTGATACCCAGGCTTGAAAACCTGATCCCTGACCACCCCACGATTTTGCAGCGAACCTTCAAGATCTTTGGATTGTCAGAAACTGAGATCAACAGTTTTTTTGAAGAATTTGAACGCAGTTACGACACCGTTTCTTTTGGTTACTATCCAAACTTTCCAGAGGTCCACTTGACTGTCACTGTACGAGACGATGAGCCCCAAAAGGCTTCTTCAGATCTTGAAATGGCGTGCGCAAAAATTAGAGACGTCCTGGGAGAATACATTGTAGCCTCAGACCAGGCTACACTTGAAATGACTGTTGGAAAGCTCCTCTTAAGGCATAATGCCATGCTATCTGTTGCTGAATCCTGCACTGGCGGATTGGTGGGCCATAGAATAACCAAGGTCCCAGGCAGCTCAAGCTGGTTCGAGAGGGGTGTCATAACATACAGCAACAGGGCAAAAGAAGAATTGCTGGGCGTGTCCGGGGAAACACTGACAAAGCATGGTGCAGTAAGTAGAAATACGGCCATAGAGATGGCACAAGGCATAAAATCCAGGTCCGGCACAGATTTTAGTCTTGCCATTACTGGAATCGCAGGTCCAGGTGGAGGGACTCCGGAAAAACCCGTAGGCACGGTATACATCGCCATGGCGACCCCGGAGAAAACCGTTGCCAACCATTTTCACTTTTCCGGAACCAGACATATGATACAGACTATTTCTGGGGAAACCGCCCTTGATTGGCTGAGACGTTTTCTTGAATATGGTACGTACATTCCTGGCTATAGAACTGCCTCATGATATCCGCCAAGAGCTGTCCCGTTATCTGGAAAAATGGCGCAGCACAAAGGCAAACGTAAAATGGGTGCAACCATCTAGAATGCACATCACTCTAAAATTTTTTGGAGAAATCCCTGAGACCCATATCCCGTCAATAATGCAGACCTGTGAAAAAATTTGTGCTGCACAAAGGCCTTTTCAACTCGCAATTGCAGGTACAGGGATATTTCCAAATCTGCAAAAGCCACGGGTCTTGTGGACAGGGATAACTGAAGACAAAAACATGTTGATTAGTCTTCAACAACAACTTGAAGATTCCTTGTGTGCCATAGGATTTGCCAAGGAAAAACGTTCTTTTTCTCCCCACCTGACTGTCGGACGTATTCGCTCGTCCAAAAGGACTTCACAATTAATAAAAATTTTTATGGCCGAACGAATCAAAACCATTCCATTTACTGTGAACTCTGTATCTCTATTTAAGAGCGTGCTCACACCTCAAGGTCCTCAATACTATGTCTTGGGTATCTTCCCCTTCAAGGACTGAACCCGTATCATGGAGCTGTGAAGCATGCCGAAGCGGCAAGGCGGCAGACACATAGAGTCTCTCTTGCACTTCAACTATCTGATAAGACAGCATATCAAGAGGTGACCATCGACTCCTTACGGCTTTAAATGCCAAAAATAGCGTAATGTTGTTACAATCATTTTTCGGCATTTTAAGTGCTTAATCTGGGCTGAAATGTACTGGTTACCATGACGAGAACTGCCTCCCTAAACGGACCCCAGGCTGTTTCCCGAGATTGAGTAGGGCATATCGCAAAATAAATTTCCAAATATAAAAGGGCTAAAGTCTTTTATCAGCAGGACGATAAGTAGGAAAGATTTAAGGATCAGCTTTATGCTGTTCCGTGGTCACTAGTTTATAAAAACAATGCAACCACAGGGTATGTTACGAAAGAATTTTGATCTTATCCTCTCAAAGAGGAATCCTATGGCAACATATCCCCGGCAACAAGGTTACTAGCTAAGGTAACATGATAAGCTTTAATTATTCTTTCCATGGATGAGATGCAATCTTTTCAGCAAACCAAGGGATTACAGACAGTAATCTTTCATATAAATAACCGTCCTTTTTGCATTGAACTTTCGTTTATTAGGGAGGTTGTCACCCTTTCTGGGCTGAAAAGCATTCCAAATGCCACACCCCATGTGGCAGGAGTGATTAATATCAGAGGAGAAGTAATTCCAGTTTTTAACATTGAGTCTATACTCCTTGGTCCATCTAACCAGGCAGCTTCGACCATTCCCTATAAGCAGAAAATACTTTTGATAAATTTTGGGACAACAAACGCCGGACTAATAGTTCACTCGGTATCCCGAGTGGCTTCACTTTCGTTGGACGGAAATGATGATGAAAAAGCCTCGAAACAGGGGTATCAAAATCAATTCCTTAAAACTGTACTTAAAAGTGATGATGAAGAACTGATTCCTCTGGTTGATATTCCCAAGCTAATGGCCAGGTTAGAAAGAATCAATAGCTCGATACAGGCAACTGCCCAAAAGTATTAGGACAGGAGGATATATATGAAAAGCGGAGCAGGAGGCATACGAAATTGGCGGCTCAGAACCAAGGTCTTGGCCATGGTTGTCATAGTGCTTTTAATTGCGCTGTCAGCCCAGGTCTATATCTATTTCCAGCAGCAGAGATTGCTCCAAAAGGAGGGGATATTATTACTTGAGGCCCAAGCCTCTGCACTCGCGGACAAAATGTCCTTGATGTTGAAAGACAGGACGAATGAACTGGAATGGTTAGGAAACATAGAATCAGTCAGGAATGTCGTTACAACAGGAGAAAGCCAACAGAATGTAAACAAAATTCTCTCTCAACTTGTCAGAAAAACAGGAATTTACCAATCTGTAATAATTACTGACCGTCATGGGCGTATAGCCGCTGGCAGTGACGCAAGGCTGGTGGGTAACAAAATCAAAAATGATGTCTGGTTTCAACCAGCCAGACTTGTTGAGACATATATCTATGGCCCTTTGTCATCCCCCGCTTCAACAGATAAAAGTGTCTTAAGCTTTGCCATAATTTCTCCCATCAGAAAAAATGAGGCCACAATAGGTACGGCCATCGGTTTTATACCGTTGGAGGATCTTAAGGGGCTATTGACCACGGCAAAAAAATTTGTGACAAAGATGGGAGGCGAGACCTACTTCACAGATAAATCAGGCAAGATCATTTTGCATTCTGACAACAATAGAGTTGGCGCGACCTCCATTATAAAAGGACAGTTGGACATTGCTTCTCCTGTGCAGGGAGTGATTTCTTTCAATAATCCAAGGGATGGTAAATCCACATTTGCAGCTTTACAAACAGTGCCAACTTCCGGACAGATAAATAGTTCCCAGTGGATTGCAGTGGTCCAGGGACCTAAGGCAGCTCTTTCTTCAGCACTTATTCCTTTACTCAGGCACCAGCTAGGGGCCAATGCCATTGTGTTTATTTTCCTGCTGGCACTTGCTTACTTCTTGAATCGGGACGTTGTAAAACCAATTTCGGAAGCTGCCACTCTCCTGGGCAGGACGGCCAGAAACCTTGATCTGACGGAAAGATTGACAATAAGAAGCAATGATGAAGTAGGCCAGATGTCAGAAGCAGTTAACAAGTTCCTCAATACACTCCAGGACACCTTCAATGATGCTGTAAATGCCACATCCAGCTTTGCAAAATCTAGCCGGGACATCCATAGCGTAGCTCAAAAAATCGTGGAAAATGCCTCTGCTCAGGCCGAGAGGGCCCGCAATGTCGTACAACGTATATCGGTCATGGGCCAGACTGCCGCGGAGGTAGCCGCTCACGCTGAATCTTCAGCAAAACTGGCACGGGAAGCCGCCGATGTCATAGCGGATATGTCCAACACCAGCGACAAGATCAATGAAATTTCCCAGCAGAACAAAGAAAGAGCGGAAGGGGCGGCTCAAACCGTAGTTGATATGGGTGTAACAGCCAAAGAGGTCCAATCAAGAGCTGTAGCCCAGTCGGAGGCTGCCAGCAAGACAGCGGAATCACTCCACAAAATGGCTGAACAATTGCAGGATATGGCCTCTAAGGCCCAGAATGCAGCAAAACAGGCACAACGGGCCATGGAAGATGCCCAGACGGGAAGCAAGGCCATGGCCATGACAGTTCAGGGTATGGAAGCCATTGCCCAAAGCTCGGATCAGGTAAAAGATATTGTAGACCTGATATCTGATATTGCAGAACAGACCAACCTCCTGGCTCTAAATGCGGCAATTGAGGCGGCGAGGGCAGGTGATCATGGAAGAGGTTTTGCAGTAGTTGCGGAAGAAATCAGAAAGCTTGCAGAAAGGACCAGTGAATCCACAAAAGAGATCGAAGCCCTTATTAAAGAGAGTACTGAAAACGTCCAAGAGGGAATGAAGCTCACCAAGCAGACCGCGGCTGCATTTGAAAACATAGTCGACACCATCGAAACCAGTGGTAAGGTTACCATTAATATTGCTGAGGTATCCTCCAAACAGGCTAAAGATACCCAGGGTCTTGTTTCTACAACTGATGAACTGAAAAATCTGGCCGGGAATATCGTGGAGATGACAAATCAACAGGCAATTCGCCGTCAAAGGGCTGAAGAAGCAATCAAGCAGCTCATGAAACTCAGTGAAGAGATTACATCCGCTGCGAATTCAACCAGCCTTACCACCAAAACAGCCTCCGAGACGGTAGCTCATGTCGTTGAAAACTCTACGGAAATTACAAGCCGAACATCCAAGCAAAGAGAACGGAGTGCCGCCCTTCAGGCACTCATGAACGAGATGGCAGAAGTAGCAGTACAAAACGCCCAAGGGGCCCAAGGGGCGCTGGCAGCCATGGAAGATCTTATGGCAAAGGCCCATGAACTTGAACAAGAAATTAAAAGATTCAAGGTTTCAGCCATATAGACAATTAAACCCAAACTTTCATGCGGCCCGTACATCCGTGCCGCACCCCTAAGGCATGAAAATACAGCGCCGCAGTGTGTATTTTCACGGTAAATTATGCAGCTCGCAAGTTTGGGATTAAAAAAGGCGAGGCTATATGCCTCGCCCTTTTTTAATCCTTGATTATCTGACACAGGCAGCCCTTACCTGTTTTAGATCCGTGTCTCCCTGCAAGATCTTATGAATACCATCCTGTTTCAGTGTGAGCATCCCGGCTCCCATGGCATGCTTTTGTATCTCACTAACAGGACTCCTCTTTTGAATAAGATCTCTCATTGCATCATCACAGACCAACAATTCATGAATTGCAAGACGGCCCTTATAGCCTGTCCTATTGCAAAATTCGCATCCATTAGGCTTATACAAGGTCAGATTATTGTAAGCGTCAAGATCAAGGGGAATTGAGGGATGTGCACCATACTCGTAAAGAAGTAATTTTTTCTCCTCTTCATCAGGACTATACGCAACCTTACACTTGGGACACAGACGTTTTACAAGGCGTTGGGCCAAAACACCCAAAAGGGCATCGGCAAAATTAAACGGATCTATTCCCATGCCAAGCAGACGGGTTACTGTCTCTGGCGCAGAGTTCGTATGAAGTGTAGAAAACACAAGATGTCCAGTTAAAGATGCCTCTATGACTGTATGAGCCGTTTCTTCGTCTCTGGTTTCTCCAACCATTATTATATCAGGGTCCGCTCTCAAAAAGGCCCTCAACACCCTGGCAAAAGTCAGGCCTATGGAAGGCTTAACCTGTACCTGTCTCAATCCATCCTGGACTATTTCCACTGGATCTTCCGCTGTCCAAATCTTTTTTTCAGGCCTATTTATGTACCCCAAAGCAGCATGAAGAGTAGTGGTCTTTCCAGAACCTGTAGGTCCTACTACGAAGATAAGCCCATAAGGCATTTCTATAAGCTTTTTTAATCTTTCCAGATTGCGTTCCGACAGTCCTATCTTGTCCAAGGGCATTGCATCGGTCGCAGCAAGAATCCTGAGGACTATATCTTCATTCCCCTCCGTTGTTGGCAGTGTTGCAACTCGAAGTTCTATAGTCCTTCCTCTCCTGGTTTTGAACTTTATCTTACCATCTTGAGGAAGCCGTTTCTCAGCAATATCCAGGTTTGCCATAATCTTGATCCTGGATATCAAGGCCCGTTTATAATTATACGGAATAGTCTGATACCGCATACAATCCCCATCAATTCTGAAACGGACCAGCGCGCCCCGCTTACCGGTCAAGGACTCAATATGAATATCCGACGCCTGACGTACGTACGCGTCTTCAATTATCTTGTTCGCCAGCTGTACTACTACACTGTCGACATCCGAGGTAAGGTCTTCTTCCTCGTCAACCTCTTCCTCCTCCTCAACCAACTCCAGCTGCTCGAAAACATCTACGTCGGACTCTCCAAGGGAATATTTTCCAAAAAAATAATCAATGAATTTATCAATATCTTCTTTTAGGGATACAACAAAATGGAACTCTCCAGCCTTTAATACTCGACGGATGTTATCGATCTTGATAAGATCATGGGGATTATCCACGGCGACATGGAGGACATCGCCTTCTTCTTTTACCGGAACACATGTATTTGTCCTAAAAAAATGTTCTTTTATGCCATGTATGCAGGAAGGGGTTGAGCCTACCTCTAATTCATTAAACTCAACAAATGGACAGCGATAATATTCACTGAGAGACCTGCCCAGTGCCATTTTTTCCACGCCAAACTTTGAAAGCAAAATACTTTCTATAGATTTTCTGCTCTGCTTGGCTATTTCACGGGCTTGTTCCAGTTCTTCTTCTGTAATATGGCCTTCAATGATCAGATTATAAAATCTTCCATACTTTTGAGCCGTCTTGGTAAGATCATCGAGTCTTTGAGCAGCATTTCTAAACCCTCTGTCAATTTTTATAATCTGCTCCAGTGCCTCGATTGCTCGTGGAACAGCACCTGTCTTTTCGTGGGCGATCGCAAGCTGATAAAATATATTCAGCCGCACCTCCTGGGAAACATTCGGATCTTTCAGGGCCTCTTCAAAGGCCTCTACTGCCTCAAAGGGCATATCAAGCCTAAGATAACACTCCCCAATCTTTGCATTGACTTCACCGACCCTGAAGCCTTTATCCAACAAAACCTTAAACTCATCTATGGCCTCAGAATGGAACCCGGCCTCCATGAGGCCAAGACAATTATTAAATCTCTTTTCATTGGATTCTTCCTCTGACTCTTCGGCTGTCTGTGCCCCCAAGCCGATCTGCCTATCTACGCCCTCGATGCGTTTAAGGTTCTCTTCGATTTTGGCCTTTAATGGATGATCCTTTCCATTCAAATAGGCCAAAATCTCCTTGTATATTTGACAGGCCTCTTCATTTAATCCCTGATTAACATAAAGCTCCGCTTCTTGGAACTTGGCGTCTAGAGATATTTCGGAAACAACCTGCAGGTCAGACATCATCCATTACCTGTCAAACTCTCCAGAGTAGCCACCGGAATGGCTCCATTGCTACCCTTCAAAAACCCTTTCCATACATCCGAGTCTTTCCCAGGTTCCCAAGACCAATCATCAGGAATGGATACGGTCCTTGGCTGTTCATCCACAAAAAGCACACATCCGCGATCTCCTGAATAAAGTACCAACATTGTAGACTCAGAGTTATTTTCATTAAAGATTGATGAGGGTTCAGGACTCGAAATTACTGGCAGTTCAAGCCCTTTCAATTCTTCTTCTGTAAGACCAGACAACTCTCCAACAAATAAGGGTCTTAATTTTGACCATGGCCATTTCTTTAATTTTTTCAAAGGGAACGTCGACTTTCCTTTAAACTCACTAAGATTCAACCTAGTGGTACCGATAAATCCTATCTCCTCAGGCAAAAAACCAACTTCCCTGCCCTCCCATCGGGCCAACGCAAGCTCTTTCCAGGGACTTTTCTGTTCAGTCTTTTCCGGAATATCTCCTTCCGCCTCAAAAAATCTGGTATACACCGGTGGAGTAAATGACTTCCCCCCCAAAACATCTAACAAGACCCCTTTTTGCTCCTCCAGTCTAGTCCTCAGGCCGACATGAAATCGATACAGTTTTTCCAGTCCCCTGGTCTTTTTCAAAAGCGATTCCACTGGCCGGAGATTTTCAATACAATCATCAAGAACCGCTACATGAAAATTCACCGCAGAAATAAGGGACTCTGCGATCTTCTCTCCAGGCCCTGATTGTTCCGTTTTCGCATCTTCCTCGAAAGGTGTGTCGCTGACAGCCTCAACCACTTCTTTAGGTTCCACGATCCCTTGTGAAGAGACCTCCTCCAACTCAACAGAAGCGGGCTCAACATCCTTTACTTCGTCAGGTTGCAGTTCAAGCTCCATGTCCAGATATTCAGAAGCCAAACTTTCCTGCTGATCTCCTGCTTCCTCTTCGGATAGATAAGAAGCGGTTTTTTCTAACTGCTGAAGGCCCTCTAATTCCACAATCGCATCTTCGAGAGATTGTTTCTTGCCAATCAACACCCCATTTTCACCGCTCTGAAGACCTATTACTGCCTCTACAACCTTCTGCAAAACCTTTGGCGCAGTGGTAGGGACGGATTCCGGATCTTCGGCCAGTTTAGACAAGGTCTTCCTCATCAGACTCAATACCTTGTCTCCATCAACCCCTTCTATCAGCTTGAATTCAGACGCGACTCCTTCCAAGAGGTCCTTTGCAGCATGTATATTGTCCCTGTTGACCTCCCATTCTAGGGTTAAAAGCGCCTGGTAGAGCTGATTAAATCTATGGATTCTATTTTCCTCTGTTTCGTTTACCTGCTTAACCTCTTCTTCATCAAAATCCAGATCCAAGTCCAGTTCGAGGTCTCCACCAGGAGATACATCTGGCTTTGGAGTAGTCTCTGACGTATCCTGATCCCCTTCACCAAAATCCAGGCCTAAGGGTGCCTCCACTTCTTCAGTTTGAGACAGTTCCTTTATTTCATTTGTCAAGGGATCAATCTCAATCTGTTTTGCAGGAGCAAACAAATCTTCTATTGTATCTTCAATCTCTTTTGTAAACTGTTCAGGATCAGGCTGGTTGTTGGTCTGCTCCATAACAACTCTCTCCTTGAGATTTTTTTACGCTAAAACCATGGGTGCCGATTTTGCCACCCTACATGCTTCCTGCCTTTCGACTCGGCATCAAATGCTTCGATGCCACGTGTCTGACAGTCCTCTTGCTTATCTCCTTTAAGGTCTCAAAAACGCCAATTCCCTTGATTGCTGCTGCTCCAAAGGCCTTGGTCCTGAGTTCTTTGTTAAGATCAGCCTCCAACTCTTCTATGGTAAGGGTTGGAATGGAGGTCTGGACCAAATCTCGTTTATTATATTGCAGGACAATTGGTATTTCGTGTAGCGAGATATTGTAATCCAAGAGATTACGCCTAAGATCTTCCAGACTCTCAATATTTTTGGCCTGCCTTACCTTCAACGAATCCGCTACGAATACTAGACCATCCACCCCTTTTAAAACCAACTTTCTGGTTGCTTCATAAATCGCCTGTCCTGGTACCGTGTATAACTGAATCCTTATGTCAAATCCGCTGACTTTTCCCAGACTTAATGGAAGAAGATCAAAAAAAAGGGTACGGTCTCCCTTTGTTTCTATAGTGAGCATCTTGCCCCGGGCGGCATTGCCCATGGCATTATATATGTAGAGAAGGTTAGTTGTCTTTCCACATCTACCTGGACCATAGTAGACGATCTTACAGTGAATTTCCTTTTTACTCAGATCAATTAGGGCCATATCTACGCTTCTATGCCAAAGGTTTCCGCTATTGTCTTCGCCAGTTGGGCCACTCGCAGTCTTACAAGCCCAAGAGATACATCATCGCCAAAAATGGTTACGAGTATAAAATGCTCTCCAATCCTGGAAAAATGAATGCTGTCCTTCTTTCCTTTATGAAACAGGAGAGAAAAATCATCTTCTCCTATGAGTCTTGCTATCTGAGATGTAGCTCCAAAATTTGCTGCTGCCAATGCTGCCAATGAGGTGGCATCCACCCTGCCTTGGTCTTTGCCACAATTTGCCACTATGTTGCCAGCCTCATCAATCAAGAGCACCATATGAACTCCTGCACTTATCAGGATCTCCTCAATCTGATTCTTAGTCTTTTCAAGCACTGAGGCACTTAGCACTAAATCCGCCATCCTTGTAACTCCTTAAAATAGGCTTTTATTAGCAAAACGACCTGTCATGTCGCAACAAGAATAAGATCCTGCCTGCATAATCCTATATCGACTCTTTCAAAAAAAATATTAAAGAATGTTTAAAAAGAAAAAGTAGCTAGTATCTTAAGTTTTTGGGTATGATGGTCGATAATGCAGGAAGAAGTAATTGTATGGACGCTTTTATCCCATGGTGAATCACCAAGATATACTTAAGGCCCATATAGAAATGCATTTTAAACCGGGATATTAACCAACGTATCTAAGGAAAACTCAAAGAAATATGCCTGTTTCAATCGCCCAGCGACTTGACAACATAGAAGACCTTCCCACGATTCCTCACACTCTGCATCAGGTATTAACCAGTCTTGACAAGGTTTCATCCTCGGCTCAAACCCTTGAAGCTATAATAAGGGAAGATCCAGTACTTACAGCCAAGATACTCAAGATGGCCAATTCTCCCTATTATGGACTGCCAGGGGAGATATCCAGCATTGCCAGGGCGGTAGTAATCCTTGGCTTTGAAGAGGTAAAAAATTTGGTCATAGGTCTGTCACTTACTGGCGCCTTCACAGGAAACCTGGGTATAAAGGAATTTGACTCAAAAGGCATCTGGTTACACTCGGTAGCCGTTGCCATAACATCAAAGATTCTTGCTGACTCAGTCTCGGAAGTTGACCCAGATGAACTTTTTACCGCCGGACTTATCCACGACATCGGCCGCCTACTAATGTGCCTCTACTTCCCCAAGGAGCTTAGAGAGATACTGGATCTCCAACAGAGAGAAAACATACCTCTTGCAGTAGCTGAAGAGCGTTACGGTCTTACACATGGTGAAATCGGGGCATATCTTACCCAAAAATGGCAGCTCAGTGACATGCTGGTCAATGTGGTAAGGTATCATCATCATCCCCAGGGTGCAGGCCCCTATATAAAGGCCGCCTCAATAATATTTCTTGCAGATGAAATATGCCACAAATTGAAAATAGGTTGGAGCTTCGATTACGGGGAAAAAAAGATTCTGGTACCCAAGTCCTTGGGACTTAACGCAGAAACCATAAAAAAAGTAGCGCAGCGAATCAAAAAGGAAAAAGAAAAAATCGAAGCCGGCTGGCTAGAAATGATAAAATAGAATCCCCAATGGAGGTAAAAGGGGTGAAATCTCAAGGACGACGCATCAAAACCCTTGTAGTAGATGATACCGCTTTCATGAGGAAGGCCCTGGTAGATATCCTTTCAATGGATGAGGAAGTCGAAGTTGTGGGTGTGGCGAGGCATGGAAAGGAAGCTCTTCAGGCCATTGAAATACTAAAGCCTGACGTAGTAACCTTGGATGTGGACATGCCTGTAATGGATGGACTGACTGCTATAAAACATATTATGATCCGCAGCCCTCGACCAGTCATAATGGTAAGCGGACTGGCAGGCCAGGGAACCGTAACCCTGGAGGCCTTAAGACTCGGTGCAATAGACTTTTTTCCCAAACCATCTGGAACCATTTCCCTTGATATTCACGAACAGGCCGATGAACTGAATAACATTGTTAAGCAGGCCGCCCAGATTAATCCTTGGGCCTTACAAAGGGCTAGACTGCCCTTGGCCAACAAGCAGCCCAGGCATACCTCAGACAATCCTATGGGAATCTTGATGATAGGGGCTCACAGGGGTACATGCACAAGCCTTATACGACTACTAGGGAACATCAATCCCCAGTTACCATTAACAATAATCGCCGTCCAGGACATCTCCTGCCAGGTCCTAGACTCGTATGCCCAGGAACTTAACAAGGTGATTCCATGGCATGTCTCCGTCAACAGGCACAAAAGCAAACTGTATCCAGGCCACTGTATTTTAGCTAGCTATGGGCAACCATGGTCCATCAGGAAAAACTCATCAGGCCACCTAGAGCTAATCGCGGAGAAACAAGGTTCTCTTGATGATCTATTCGCCCAAACGGCTTTAATATTGGGAAATCGCTCACTGGGTGTCATCCTCGGCGGGACCTCCCGGGAAGGAATCAAAGGTCTCAAGACATTAAGGGAAAAGGGGGGGACATCACTTGTCCTTGCTCCTCAGGCGTGCATTTACAAGGATGCAGCAGAGACGGCCCTTAGGGAACAGGCAGCTAAAGCTGTTGCCTCGGAAAAGGAACTCTGGTCTAGAATTGAGGCCTTTGGCCGACAGCTTGTACTGAAGGCCGCGTGCAATCAAGCATAACCAGGCCTCTAAAGAGGCTGTCTTTTCTAAAACAAACAGGAGACAAAAAACGATTCTCAGTGGAGTTACACAAACATACTTCACAGACGGACAAAGCAACTAAGGCAGAAGACATAGTATTTCAGGAGTGCATTATTTCTAATCACAACATAGATCTTGGGAGAAGATTAATGGGGAACGGCGTCCAACCTTCGCTGAAACAAGAGCAACAAGAAACAGTGAAAGTTTTTATCATCGACGATTCTCAGTTGATGTGTAAGGTATTGGAAAAAGTCTTGGCAGAAGATCCGGGAATAGAAATTGCCGGCCATGCATTGAATGGGCAGGAGGCCTTGCGAAACCTCAGGTCTATGCGGTGTGATGTGTGCACTTTGGATGTTCATATGCCAGGCATGAATGGTCTAAGCGTGCTAAAACACATAATGATTCAGTGTCCATTGCCTACACTTATGGTTAGCGCCTTTACCGCAGACGGTTCCAGGGTGACATTCGAGGCACTTAGATATGGCGCAGTCGATTTTTTCCAGAAGCCTGCAAGGGACAAAGGAGAAGACATTCAATCCCAGGCGGAAATGTTACGGGCCAAGGTAAAAAGGGCGGCCAGGGTGCAGGTTGGTGCGGCCAGATACCTTCGCCTGCGTCCTGTCGCGTCATCCACCACAAAAACAGCGAACAGAACCGAATCTGCCACCATTTCAAATATTACAATAATAACTGCGTCCACAGGAGGCTATTCCAGTCTCTTGTCTCTTCTCCCGATGATGCAATATCCGCCAAAGGCACCTGTTATTGTATCCCTTGGAACAGCGACTCAATTCATGGATCCATTCATAGACTATCTTAGCTCTTTTGTGTCCTTTCCTGTCATACGGGCAAAAAACGGTATGCAATTGAAAAATGGAACGGTTTTTTTTATAAGCGGTAATGAGTCGGCAACTCTTGAAAAAAACGGAGATAAAATCGAGCTTATCATATCTCCTCGCCCAGACATGTTTGATCTTGAAGGAGGGGTTGACCTGCTCATGTTTTCAGCCAGTGAACTTTTTGGAGAGGACACGGTTGGCATATTTCTTTCTGGAGACAGGCCAGAAGGACTGTCTGGTGCCAGGGAAATTGTGCGAAACAAGGGCAAAATAATTGTACAAAGGCCTGAAACATGTTTGTCCCCTGACCAACCACTCCGCATCTTTACAGAGGTTGGAGCAGAATCGCTGGGCCTGTCCGAACTAGCCCAGAACCTTTCTTCTAGTGAAAGGTCACAATCTTGACTGAAGATAAAACAGCTTACCAGTCTCTCAAATGAACTCTATAGACCATCCACAACATCCATTTTCCAGTGAAACGCCACCTAAGGACTTTAACGGTTTCATGGAAGAAATAGCCCTCGGAGACCTGGTCCAGCTGGCCTGTCTTGAAGGCAGTGATCGTGTACTCAAGGTTTCAGGGGAAACCGTAGAAGGAGAAATATACTTTTCCAACGGTGAAATTGTTCATGCGGTATCCTCTCGAAACGAAGGTGAAAAAGCCTTTTTTGAAATTATGAGGATGAGCAGAGGCACCTTTTTCTTTTCCAAAGGGCGACCTCCCAAAACAACTATAAGCGTACCCTGGAATTTCCTTCTTATTGAGGCCTCACGTCAAATAGATGAAGGCGACGAAAAGAATGAAAAAGGACTTGAAAAAAAACCTACTGTTCTGATCGTGGATGATTCTAGGGTGGCGTGCAAGTCTCTGCGGGAGTGCATAAAGGAAAAATTCAACATAGAAAACATACTGGAGGCCTCCAACGGACGACAAGCAATTGATGCCATGGAGAAAGAAAAACCAGGCCTTGTCACCCTTGACATGAACATGCCGATAATGGCAGGCGACGTAACCCTTAAGCACATAATGATACGCTCGCCAGCACCGGTGGTGCTAATAAGCGGCATTGACCCCCAAAATTTCCCCAGGATCATGGACTTTTTGCGTCTTGGCGCTGTGGATTTTATCCCCAAGCCTCTTGGAGACATGGAGTGGGATAACGGTGCTGAACGACTGGGTAGACATATTGAAAAAGCAAGTAGTCTGATGGTCCAAAATATACGCAGGGCCAAGCTGGCCAAACCGGTTGATTCTAAAATTACTCCATCAGGCCATGCCAAAAGAATTGCCATCTTTGTAGGAGGAGCTGGAGGGCTTCTTGAACTCCAAAAAATTGTACCGGCCCTTTCACCTGATGAACATCTGTGTATTGTCATATTTCAGGACATGGCGGATGAAATAGTATCTCCTGTATCTCAATATCTAGATAAATTCTTTTCAGGTAATGTGTCTCCTCTTAGAGACGAAGCAGAACTTTTATCCGGACTCTGCCTGATTTCCAACTGGGGAAAGAACTGGGACATAAGAGGGGATAAACCTGGCAGACTTTCGCTATACCCTGCCGAAGACCATGGACTTGATCTTGAACAGTTTCTGGGTTCCGTTGCCAAAAACTTTGGTCCCAGCAGCGCGCTTTTTGTCCTTAGTGGCGCAGATCTGGAGCTGGAGAAGGGAGTAGAGAAAATGTCAGCCATGGGAGGTCGAATACTTCTTCAAGATCCTGAAACGTGTCTGGACCCAAATCCTGTTTTGAGATTACAGAGAATCGAAATGGAAGATGGGACCTTTGAGCCTGAAAAAATTATCGAGTCATTCAATGCCTGGCTCGAAGCTACCGATACGATATTAGCAGATTCATGAGCAATAGATTCAGTTTTGTCGAAACAAACAATCGGAGAATGTTGTGGCAAGAGTTCTTATAGTCGATGATTCCAGCTTTATGAGAAAGCGCATTGCCCAGGCCCTTATAGAGAATGGCCATGAGGTCATTGGACAGGCAAAAGACGGGCTAGAGGGATTCACGGTTTATAAAGAAACCAAACCAGATGTTGTTGTAATGGACATCACTATGCGGGGCACAGACGGTATCTCAGGGGCGCAGCTTATTCGGGATTACGATCCCGATGCAAGGATCATATTCATGAGTCTGATTGCAGATCCTGATGTAATTGCCAAAGCCAAGGCCCTTGGGGCAGAAGGTTTCCTAGGCAAAAAGGACTATGATAGACTTTTGGCACTATTAAAATGATTGTTGCCGGAAATGGATACTTTGGCCAAGACGGTAAGCCCCTCCGGGCATGAAAATCACAATATTTTTACTGAAGTCGTATCGCGGTAAATTTTACATGGGTGGGTTGTATCATGAGTCAGATAGATAAAGAGATGTGGCAGGATTTTGTGGTCGAAGCCAACGAGAACCTTGAGGAGCTCGAACCCAATCTTTTGTTATTGGAAAATGATCCCAAGAACATTTCACTTCTCAACGATTGTTTCAGGAATATGCACTCCATTAAGGGCGCTGCAGGCTACATGGGGCTTGAAGCTATATCGAGTCTGGCACATAGCGTTGAAAACCTCTTTGACAAGGTAAGACAGGGAGAGCTCTCGCTTTCTCCAGAAGACATCAACCTGATTTTTGCAGCTATCGACAGGATAAGAGCCCTAATAAAAGAGGTATCTGAATCGAATCAGGAAAAATCCCAGGTAGAGGATCTTCTTAAAAAAATTGATGATCTCATCTCCACAAGATCAGGCAACTTATCGGAGGGGGCGAATACTTCCGTTCAACCATCCAGGATTCAGGCTCAGTCAGACACCGATGGGGGGGAAACCGGTATTCAGAATCAGGACGAAGATCTAGAACTCATGGAGATTTTTGCTGAAGAAATAAAGAGTTTGTATCAACAGCTCCAACAGTTGACCCACGCCCATCCAATTGCCAAGGACGCCCTGCTCACCGTGCTGAATAACATTGAAAGGGTAACAAACTATATAGGGTTGGATGAACTTCTTGAAGAGATTGTTTCCATAAAAGGACGTATCGATAAAGAAGAGGACAATACCCTTGACGCCGATAAGGTTCGGGAACTCATCAAAGAAACAGGAAAAGTGCTGGAACGCCATATACCTTCATTCAGCATGATGGAAGAAAATCAGGACCGTGGCGAATTAGGCCTTGAAGAAGATGAAGAGCTTTACAAAATTTTCCTGGACTTCGTAAAAGAAAATTCCGGCCCTCTGGCCAACACCCCCACCACCCCTGATGAAACATGGCTTAAGGAATGTCAGGAATCAGTTGAAAAGCTAAAGACATCTGCCCATTACATGGATTATCCAGACATCGTGGCCCTTTTTGAGGAATGGGGAGAAAGGCTGGCAGAATCTCTGTCAAAATATCACGAAGAAAAAAAATTCGATCCAGGGCCCTTCAAGGAGCTTTGGACAAGACTTGTGGAACGTCTACCTGAACTTGGCTCAATTGAGCCTACGCCCCTTAAAGAAGACCTGATAGAAGAAGAATTCGAAGCCATAGGAGAAGAACCAATAGTTGAAAATCTTGAATCCGCTATAGACCAACTGTTTGACAACCAGGACCTGTTCGGCGAAGGAACCGATCCAGATAACCTTCCCTTCCCAACCGAAATCGACACTGCTTTGGAACAGGCAGAATCTGTTCAGTCAACACAGCATGAAAACACGGCCGCTGCCCCATCAGCCTCAGAGCAGATAGCTGATTCAGAACCTCAAGAACAGTTAGAAAAACCCTCCGCCCCCCCATCACAAACAGTCCGCATAGATCTCGACCGGGTCGAGCACCTGTTAAGAGACGTTGGAGAACTTGTCGTACTGCGCTCTGGCCTCACCCAGGCGGCGGAAGAGATGAAGGCCACCTATAAGGAATGGATGGAAAAGAGGCTTCTGGATACCAAGCATCTCAAGAGATTCAAGGATGCCATGATCCGTTTGAACGAACAGGCAGCAGCCCTTGGGAGAGTTGTACACAACTTACAGGATGGCGTCATGAGAATGAGGATGCTGCCTGTTAGAAACCTCTTCAATCGTTATCCCAGGATGATCCGTGATCTTTGTCAGAAACTCGACAAAAAAGTCAATTTAAATGTCATCGGTGCGGAAACTGCCCTTGATAAACGGGTCATTGAAGAAATGGCGGATCCTATGCTCCATATTATCAGAAATGCCATTGATCATGGTATAGAACCCCCTGATACCAGAGAAAAACTAGGCAAACCGGCAACCGGCACGCTTACTCTTTCAGCAAGCCAAGAGGGCAACTACGTTGTAATCAAGGTAAAGGATGATGGAAAAGGGCTGGACAGGGAAGGCATCATCAGACGTGCGGTAAGTCTCGGGCTCATTGGAAGGGAAGAGGCCCAGACACTTCCCGATGAAAAAGTATGGGAATTGATATTCCTGCCAGGCATAACCACTGCGGAAAGTGTCTCCGAGACCTCCGGTCGAGGAGTGGGCATGGATGTGGTCAAAAGGAACGTTGAAAAGCTGGGGGGCGTAATGAAAATCCGCTCGGTTCCCGGCAGAGAGACCGAAATAACAGTCCGAATCCCGCTGACCCTGGCTATCATCCCGACTCTTCTTACCCGTGTTGGACATCAGGTGATGGCTATTCCAATTTCCGCTGTCCAGGAGACATTCAGGATACGGTCTGATGAAATCAGTACTGTAGAAGGTTTTGAGATTATATCCCTGAGACAGGATACTCTTCCACTAATAAGATTAAGCCGTATTTTCCGGGGAACAGGTGCTGATGAGAACCCGGAAAAACTTTTTGTAGTGAGGATCAAACAGGGTGAAGTGGAAGCCGGCCTTGCTGTTGATGGATTTATTGGGCAGCAGGAGGTGGTTATCAAGCCTCTTGCTGAATATCTTACGGATCAACCTGGATTTTCCGGCGCTACTATCCTGGGAGACGGTTCTATCGCCCTAATTTTGGATATCCCTGTGATGCTGGACAAAGCAAAAAAATTCACAGTGAAGAGACAACAGCTATTGGAAAAATCAGCCCTTGAGTTTGAAGAAATAAGCAACACGATCCATTGATTACCTTGGAACCACATCTTCGGATGGACAAAAATTTTGGCCACCTGCAATGACGTCCCGCCGGGACGGGGTACTTAAAAAATCTGCATATAGCTGCCCACATGCAGCCGAAATATCCTCTCCCTTACTCTTACGAATTATAGCGGTGTAATTAGCATCAGTCAGTATCTTCTGAAAGGCCAATATCCTGGCCTCGGATGGTCTCCTGAACTTAAGGGCAGAGCTTTGATTAAAAGGAATAAGATTTATCTTTGCAGGAATTCCCCTGAGTATTTTTGCCAGACGAGCCGCTTGTTCCATTGAATCATTTATATCCTTTAGAAGAAGGTATTCGAAGGTTATCCTTCTTCTTGGCGAAAGAGGATAGTTCCTGCACGCATCAAGCAACTTGTCCACTCCATACTTTCTGTTGATTGGCATTATGGCACTTCTGGTCCCATCATCAGCTGCATGGAGTGAGATGGCAAGACCAACATCTGTATCTTGGCCTAATCTCAGGATCTCAGGGACCAGTCCACAGGTGGACAGGGTTATCCTTCTTAGGGAAAAATTTAACCCTTTTGGATCAGTCAAAATAGCAAGAGCCTTTAAGACATTGGAATAATTGGCCAGCGGCTCTCCCATTCCCATGAACACGATATTTCTCAGTTTGTCCCGATCAATCGCCAGCTCCAACACTGAAAGGACCTGCCCGGCTATTTCTGAAGGCAGAAGGTCCCTGTGGAAACCCATCTTGGCAGTATGACAGAATCGACATCCCATCTTGCATCCCACCTGACTCGAGATGCAAATTGTATAGTGTCTTCTTTCAGGAATAAGCACGCTTTCTATAACCAGACCGTCGTGCAGCTGGAACCCGAATTTTTCCGTACCGTCCTTGGAACGTTGTCTGACAACCAATCGTAACGAATATAGTCTGCCAAGTTCAGAAATTCGCTTCCTCAAATCCTTGGGCAAATCTGTCATGCAGGAAAAATCTCTAAGCCCGGGCCTCCAAAGCCACTTGAAAATCTGCCGCCCCCTGTAAGCCGGAAGCCCCAAGGAACCTGCCCAATGCTCGAGTTCTTCTGAACTCATGCTTCTGTAATCAAAATCCATTTCAGATCAGTATCCTGTCTACCCTAGTTCTTATTTTTTAAAGTAGACTGCCCTGTAGACTCAAGAACGCTTAACCAGAAACGACTATTCAGGTTTATCTGCTTTCTCTTCCTTATCGCAGATAATATTGGCACATGGACATATCGATCATTCCAAAGGCTCACCATCATACCTGTTTTTCCCGCCATTGCCGCATGGACAGCATTTTGCCCAAGATTGGCGCAATACAGGCTGTCATCTACATTGGCAGGGACACTCCTTATGATATAGCTTGGATCTATATATCTTATAAAGACCTCCATGCCTATCTTCTTGAAATAATGCTGAAAACTCTCTTTGAGATATTGTCCTATATCGCCCAGTTTTATGTTTCCAGAGGGATCGCGTTCCATTTTGCTTCCTCTTACATAACGCTGTCCGGCTCCCTCGGCTGCAATAATCACCGCATGCCCCCTTGCTTTCAACCTGCGTTCCAAGGATTTTAGCAGGCCATACTCACCTTCCATGTCAAAATCACTTTCAGGGATAAGGCAAAAATTGACTTCGCGCCGGGCATTGGCTGCAGCAGCAGCAATAAATCCAGAATGGCGCCCCATCACCTTTACAAGTCCTATACAATTGGGAGCACCTATCGCCTCGGTGTGGGCGGATGCTATTGCCTGACAAGCCATCTCCACCGCCGTATCAAAGCCAAAGGTCTTGGACACCAGATAAATATCATTGTCAATGGTCTTGGGAATCGCTATTACTGATATTTTCAGCCCACGCCTTTTAATCTCATCGCATATCTTCGCCCCTGCCCGAAAGGTTCCGTCACCACCTATAATAAACAAGACGGAAACATTCATGCGTTCCAGAGAATCCACGATTGCTCCGATGGGTTGAGGTCCTCGAGAAGAACCTAGTATGGTGCCTCCATACTCATGAATCCTTTCTACGCTCTGGGGTGTGAGTTCCATGACAGGAAGTCCATATTCGGGCACAAACCCCCTGAGGCCATACCTAATACCATAGGCAAAGGGTACCCCATAACCAAAATAGAGAGTGAGTACTATCGCCCTTATCACATTGTTTATACCTGGACACAGCCCTCCACACGTAACAATAGCGGCCTTTACCTTGGTGGGGTCAAAGTATATGTACTCCCTTGGACCAGCCATTTCAAAAGACAAGGGCTCCCTTCCTTGCTCCAATGCCGCCTTTATTACTTCAAGAGAGACCCGGACTAGAATCTGGTCCGAATCATTAATGAAACAAGTGTAGCCTTGACCTCGGAGCGGAGAAAGTATATTTGGTTCCCCTAAATTTTCGATATTTGTTTCAAAAACTTCATCAAGTTCGATTTCATCTATTGCATAACAATTTCGGTCACGTCCCATACCAACTCCTTTCGGCAGGATTTATGAGAAAAACTGTAACGGTTTTTTCGAACCTGTGTCAATCTATCATCAAGACCATACAATAGATTCTTTGAGATATTCGGCTAAGGTGGCCTGTACCATGCGCGAAGGACAACCGAACAAAGATCCAGGACCCAACTGTCTCAAAACATATCTTTATCAAAAAGATTTTCAAAGACCATTTTTCTCTCCCTGCCTTACCTTTAAAAAAAGGTCTTGCCAGGCCAGCCTTTCCAAACCAGAAAAGATTCTTGTCGATAGCTCCTTATTAAGCTTAAGCGACTGGCTTTTTTTCTCACTATCTGCTACTATTTTTGTCGTCATTTGGGTGTCTCCTAGCTTTTCGAGTTGGGAGAAAATTTGCCTCAGAAGGAGACATTTTTCAAAAAATCAGCTAGTTATTTTAGCCTAGCGCCGAAAGCTCAGCCATATCAACAATCGAAAACACATTACCTATATTCTTATACCTGTATATGGCATGAAAAAGTGGCTTGGTCCAGTGACCATGCTTCACTTGCACCTGTCAAAGACAGGCTAAAAGTTATATTGTCATTAGGCAAAAATCATCTTTGACAAACTTGATCGCCAGACTCAACCCAAAACACACAAGGCCATAGGAATCCGATTTTTCACATGTGGCTTGAGTAGTTATGATATGACTGTGGCAACAGCATCCTTTATTAAACTCAATACGCACCGTGTTCATGACACGTCCAACTGAAAGATGTGGATAGTAGTATAATGTTTCAGGCAAAAGAGACTGCTTTTCAGGGGAGTAAGGAATATTTCCTTTCTAATATTATATCTAAAAAAATGGGTCCAATATGGGCTTTGGTATGCTGATAGCAATCGATATCAGATAAAAACAAGAACAAATCTTCTAATAGGAGATGAGGAATGAAACTTCGTCAAAATGCTAAAGAACTTGTTCTCGTAGAAATAGATGGATTGGGCCTTCTGCTTGGGCAAATCCGGTATAATCGTCAGACAGAAACGGCTATTTTTGCCTTGGAAAAGGCAGCCTTTTTTGATCTTTACTTCCCGTGCACAGTTGTTTATGACCAACAGAAGGGTCCAGTAGTGCATCCCCACATCCTTGCCGCTTTGACCAACTCTTCCATTAGGGTCCAGAGGAGCCGGGTGTCATGTTTTATCATGGAACAGGATCTGAACTTGAATCTAATTGAACAGTATAACAGATTGGTAGAGGCAGTAATGGCCCAACACGGCATAGGTCTTGCCCAGGAGAAACCTTCAGATGAGGATCCCAGTGGGCCCAAGCCCGGAGGAGGAAAACGTGTAATCCCCCTCTCCGGCAGAAAGGACAAGAGCTAGACAAAAATGCTCCCTTACCCCGCCATAGATCCAGTAATAGTCAGGATAGGCCCTTTGGCCTTGAGGTGGTATGGACTCATGTACCTTTTGGGATTTGCGGCGTCGTATTTCCTGGTGCGGCTACAAATTCTCGAAAATTGTCAAAAAAGGCAAAAAGCTCTGTCGAAAGAGGTCATGAGCCAGCTCGACTTCCTGGATAGTCTTATGATCGTCCTGGTAACAGGAGTTATAATAGGGGGCAGACTGGGATATGTTCTCTTTTACAACCTGACCTATTTTATTCATAATCCTTCCGAAATTTTTGCCACTTGGCATGGCGGGATGTCATTTCACGGTGGGCTTGCAGGGGCCGTAGCCGCGGGCCTTATCTACTGCCAGCTGAGAAAAGAGCCTTTTCTCATGTGGGCGGACCGTTTCATAGTCACAGCTCCCATAGGCTTAGGGCTTGGCAGGTTGGGCAATTTCATAAATGGCGAACTGTTTGGTCGTCCTACTGATGTACCATGGGCAATGATATTTCCCCATGGCGGATTTGTTCCGCGGCACCCGTCTCAAATTTATGAGGCTTTTTTAGAGGGGATCGTACTTTTCTTGATACTGTGGCCACTAAGAAAGAAAAAATGGCCTCATGGGAAAAAACTAGCTCTTTTTTTGATATGTTATGGAATATTTCGTATTTTTGTTGAATTTTTCAGGGAACCAGACCCACAACTTGGTTTTATTCTGTTTGGCTGGATCACCATGGGGCAGATCCTGAGTTTTGCGCTGTCCGCACTTGGACTAGTCCTTTGGTGGATTTTGAGCCTGGACAGTGCAACCAAGTCCGTCTCCAAGTAGTGACAAGTTCCTGTACATAAGATCTATAAAACTCTTTCCTTCTGAAATTTCCTCTTTTGAAAGATTGGCCCCTGTGCTGATAACAGCTATGGAAGCCCCTGTTTCCAAGGCCAGCGTCTGGGCGATCCGATCACTGACACTCCTTTCAAAAAAAATAGTGTTTATGTTGTTCTCCCTTATGATACTTATTAAATGAGCCATTTTTTGGGCTGTCGGTCTGGAATCAGGACTGATTCCGTAAAGGGATATCTGGGTCAACCCGTAAGCCCTTGCCAAATACCCAAAGGCGCTGTGCCCTCCAACTATAAAAATTTTTGTTCTGCAGTGGGAAAAGGTCCTCTTGTAGGCATCATCCAGTTCTTCCAGCTCACGAATGTATTTCTCCCCGGCCTTTTTAAAAATGGGGCCCTTCTCAGGCTCAAGCTTGGATAAGGCCTCTACTATACGTTGAACAACAGTTTTGTCCCAGGAAAAATCAAGCCATACATGCGGATCGACATCGCTATACCCGTGGTGATGATGGGCATGATAATGCTTTTCTTGAGATGGCAAATGATCAGTATGCATAAGATGTGCGCCTGCGCAGGCCTCTATCAAAACTTTGTTTTTGTTGTCCAGAACCCCCATTACATCTGACGCCCAGGGTTCGAGTTCCTTTCCCACCATCAATATGATGTCAACTTTTTCAAGTAATGCAATGTCACTGGGCTTGGGCTCCCATGAGTGGGGGGTGGCCCCGGGAGGCAGCAGAAGAGTTACATCGACTTCATCGCCTCCCACATTCCTTGCCATGTCAGCCAGAGGAAAGATAGTAGCTGCAACCCTTATTTTTGCACCTGCACTCACGGGTTGTATGAATAAGACGAGACAGCTGGATAAAAAGTAGATAAAAAAGAGAAATCGTTTCATGTTTCCTGCCTTTCCCTACGATCGATAAGATAGTTGCTACCAGGAAGTTTTTTTACTTGTTTCTTCAACTGGGCCGCCACTGAAGCGACTTCACCATAGTGTTTGTACTTACCCTTTGGGCATGGCACAATGGCTATTGAAAGGCTTGTGAGCGGAAAAGTTTGTTTTTGACCTTGGCGATCGATACTGAGAAAACATCCGGCTTCAAGATCAGCTTCATCAAGGAAAAGCGGAATAAGTGAATTAAAGTTGGTTAATATTTTTTCACAGACCTGCTTGACAAGTTCAAGGGGTACCGCAAACACAAAGTCGTCACCACCCACATGACCTACAAACTCTCTGGAACCAGCTTCTTCCTGTATTACGTTTACCAATATGCGGGCCACCATACGAATTACCTCATCTCCTCTGGCAAACCCGTATCTATCATTATATGGCTTGAAATTGTCTATGTCTACATATCCAATGGCTCTGTCTTTCTGGGAGTCCAAGATATTTTGTATGGTTTTAAGAATTGACGAATTTCCTGGGAGTTTTGTCAAGGGATTATTGTCAGCCACCCGGAGTACTCTTGCCAGTGCCAGGGTCACCCTGGCGATGACTTCCTCAACCCCGGCCTTGTCCGATAAAAGATCATCAACTGGATACTCATCCCAGTCTATGCCTGCTGAAAACTCATTCCCGGAAATGACTAGAAATATTGGAAGAAGTGCAAGCTGAAGATTATTTTTTAGGGCCTGGATAACGTCCTTGTCAAGATTGTTGGGCAAACCTTTTTGAATAATGAGCAGGTCTGGAGGATCATTTAAAAGCGCCTCCAATGCCTTGGAAAGATCATTGCTTGTGATTACATGGAGGCCTTTTGCTTCAAGACAAAGACGTTCTTCTGAACTAGAGAGAAAATCAGGTGCAACAAGGGTTATCCTGGCCTCTTGTTTCATTTGCTCAATCTTCTCGCACCTGGTGGATCTCCATGGTGAAATCCTGCAGATCCACCAACTTTTCATCCAGCTCCCTTAATATGTCTTTTCCTTCTGTTTTACCAAATTTTATCCTGGACCAGGCCCTGTGATCCAGAGGAGGCACCCAGGGATCTCCACCATCTCCAAATCCGATTGCCCTAATGATTATGTCAGACACATGTATTATGGCAGCCAGGTCTTTGAATTCAGGGGCCTTTTCAGGAACATGATGAAAGGTTATCGGTTCAACCAAGCGGTTTGGAAGATTCCATTCAGTTGCAAGCCATCCCCCCACCTCTGCATGTGCTATACCCAATCTCAGCTCTTCAGCCTCCCGCATGGACACCTGCTTTTCCGCAACAATTTTTTGTATCTGGTTATATTCTTCAGGCATTTCAGCCCGTATGACAATTTTGCCGAGATCATGAATGAGTCCTGCGGTAGATATCTCCTCTGGATTTTTAATACCTCTTCTTCTCGCAAGAATTCCGGCCGCAGTTGCACATCCCAAGGAATGTTCCCAAAGTCCGACGTCAGAGGATTGCATTACCTCGAATATGGAAGATGTTACGATCAATGTTTTTACTACATTAAATCCCAGCAGGACCAGGGCATTGGAAACAGTGCTGATCCTCTGGGGAAAACCAAAAAATGATGAGTTCACCATTTTGAGCAACTTACTTGTGAGAACCTGATCTTTTTCAATAATAGAGCCTAGCTGAACGGCGGTTACATTTTCATCCTCCACCATTCGATTAAGCTTGGACACGATCGGCGGCAGTGTCGGGAGGGATTGAACATTCTTGAGACGCTGCCTGATTTCTTCTTTTTGAGGACTAGTATCTTCCATCGTTTACATAGGGTCTGTTAGCTCAACGCTGTTCCTGTGCCGTAGCTTGGCTCTTTTCCTCTTCGATCCAATGTTCTGCAATGAGTTTCATGAGCGCTTTCAGTACAGGATCATCTTTGACCCGTGAAAAGCGTGCATCCAGTTCCTTTATCTTTTCCGAGAGATTCTTTTCTCCCGGCAGCTTTACTGGTCTTCCCTCAACGGTTATTGCCGCTATCCCCATTCTGGAAAACCTGTCAATAAGCTCCTGCCCGATACTGGTGCCAGCCCCACACAATATCTTGCCGTCCTCTGTCTGAACATCCTTGGCCAACTTCATGCCAGGCCTAGCCAGTTTCAAGGGGATCCGCTGCATATCAAAAAGCTCCTTTTACGAAAACGGCCAATTCCCCAGATTCCCGCGCATTTTTTCGAAATTATAGGCCACGGTTAAAAGTTTTTCTTCCTGAAAATGGCCGCTTATCAATTGCAACCCTATGGGAAGCCCGCTTTTGCTCAAGGCACATGGGACAGAAATCCCTGGAAGTCCAGCAAGATTTACTGGAATAGTAAATATATCAGAAAGATACATCTGCAATGGATCATCAGTCTTTTCCCCTATACGAAAAGCAGGAGTAGGAGCAACCGGCCCTAGAATTACATCGCACTGCTCAAAGGCCTTTATAAAATCCCTGGTTATCAGGGTCCGGACTTGGGACGCTTTTTTGTAATAGGCATCATAGTAACCAGCTGAAAGTGCATATGTACCTATCATTATACGCCTTTTCACTTCAGGCCCAAATCCAGCTGACCTGGTTTTTTTGTACATATCAATTAGATTTTCATATTCCTCAGCCCTGAACCCATACTTCACCCCATCATAACGCGACAGGTTTGAACTTGCTTCTGCGGGGGCTATGATATAATAGGTGGCAACTGCATATTTTGAGTAGGGAAGGGTTACCTCTACTATCTCTGCACCATTTTCCTCCAAAATAGATATGGCCTTTTTTACAGCCAGTTCAACCTCTTCTGACAGGCCTTTGACAAAATATTCCCTTGGAACCCCTATTTTGATACCTTTTACCCCCTCTGTTAAAGCGGCTTCATAATCAGGGACCTCCTTGTTTACAGACGTGGAGTCCTTTGGATCATGACCCGCAATATGCTTGAGCATTATTGCACAATCCCTTACATCCTTGGTGAGGGGACCTATCTGATCAAGGGAGGAAGCAAAGGCTACAAGACCAAACCTGGAGACCCTGCCATAGGTAGGCTTTAAGCCTACAACACCACAGTGGGAAGCTGGCTGCCTAATGGAACCACCGGTATCCGAGCCAAGGGATCCGGCACACGTAAGAGAGGCTACCGATGCGGCCGAACCTCCACTGGACCCTCCTGGAATGTGATTGAGATCCCATGGATTATAAGTGGGATGGAAGGCGGAATTCTCTGTGGATGACCCCATGGCAAATTCATCCATATTGAGTTTTCCAAGGGTGATTGCCCCGCTTGCTTCAAGCTTTTCCATGACAGTGGCGCTATAAGGGGGAACAAAATTTTCGAGCATTTTCGATGCACAGGTAGTAGTGATACCTTCAGTGCAGATTACGTCCTTGATTCCTAACGGGATGCCGGTAAGAGGCGTCACGTTCTCTCCTGTTTTGAGGCTCTCATCCGCCTTTTCCGCCTGTTCTAAAGCAAGTTCGGGAATAACTTTCAGATAAGCCCTTACTTTGGCATCAACCTGTTCGATCTTTTCGATATATGCCTTGGTAACCTCGACAGCAGATACCTTCCGCTCCTTCAGCAGTTCATGGGTTTCATGTATTGTAAGCTCGGTGAGATCGCTCATTACTCATCTCCTGCCTTATATAATACGTGGGACAGTAAAGGCCCCGTCTTCTGTCTCAGGACCGTTTTCGAGGGATTTTTCAACACCGAGGGATTCAGCAACTCTGTCTTCCCGAAATGCATTAACTAATTGAAGGGCATGTGTGGTTGGCTCAACCCCGGATGTATCCACTCCCTGGAGTTCATCCACGTAAGCAAGTATGTCATTTAACTGTTTGGAGTAATTTCGTATTTCTTCTTCTGAAAGATGAAGCCTTGCCAGATGTGCTACATGTTCTATCTCCGAAGCGGTAATCTTCACCTTGAGACCTCCATTGATGCTGTAAAATGTCTAGAAAATCCCTCTTAGAAATTCTTATAATAGGCTATAAACTTTCTACCACAAAGGATTGAAAAACCCAATAGTCTTGATTTACCGTGAGACGTTTATTGTAGGACCAATACGTTAGGGAAACCTAAATATTCTCATTAAATAGACGTGAATGATATCAGAAGGTCAAACTAGTCAAAATAAATTGTTCAGTCAAAGATAACCTCTAAAGAAACATCCTGCATAAGACCCTAGAACAGCGTTTTTTGCTTGGGTCTTATATTTTTTTTCTTCTTTTTAACCGTACTCTTTTCCTGTTCTACAAGATCTCTCGGGATCTTTGAAAGAAAAGGAGATCCCTTTCCGGGAAGCTTTTTTCCAAAAAATTTTCGGGATCGTACGTAACTAAGGAAAAGTCTCTCGGATGCCCTGGTAATTCCCACGTAGAAGAGCCTTTCCTCCTCTCTAAGGTCACTTCCCTCCCATGGAAGAATGCCTGCTTCACAGCCAATGATGAAGACCACCGGGAATTCCAGCCCCTTTGAGGCATGAAGAGAGAGCAGGCTTACTGCCTCGATGTTAACTTCCATTCCGTCTGCCTCATGCCGTAGAATAAGGGGTAGGCAATCCACAGCCCCATACCTGAGGACTATATTTTTCAAAGCCCGAATCTTTGGTGCGTTCAATGAGATGTCAAGTAATTCGACGATTGAATCAAGGAGATTTTCGCCTCTAAGACCTTTTAGTTCAGGAAGGCCTTCTTGAACTTTTTTTTCGTGTCGGGGGTCATAATCGTGGATCCTTTTGAGATGATAATCGATATTGCGGCCCCTTGATGCCTCCCACAAATGGTAAACAAGGCGTACTTCTGGATCGGACAGGAGGGTTTCCCGCATTGATCTCTGAAAAGGTATCCCTGCCCTTGAGAGTTTATCGGCTACTACTTTGGCAAGATGATTAGTCCTGAAAAGGATGGCAAAATCTGAAAGACTTCTGAGCCCATCCTCCCCCTTGCATCCACCGTGAACGCTCTCAAAACTGAGCCCTCCGGCCATTTTCTCGATTGTCTTTGCAATCCAGCTTGCCTCGCCTTCTTGAGAGGAGAACTCCCTTGTCGTGATCAGTGGCCCCTTTCCCTTTTCGGAGGTTAAGGCACAACGGGACCTTTCCTCGGAAATGACTGCTCCTGCGGCATCCAGAAAAACCTGGGGACAACGATAGGCGGTATCAAGTCTGATCACACATACATTGGAAAAATCTCTCTGAAACCTATCAAGGAATTCAGGGCTTGCCCCCCTGAAGCCATAAATTGCCTGGTTTGGATCCCCTATAACAGTAATTTCTCCCATTTCATGGGCCATAAGACGCAGAAGCTCGTATTGGGCCGGGCTTACGTCTTGAAATTCATCCACTAGCACATAGGGACGGGAGCAACGGAACTTCTCCCTGATATCCGGAATTGTAAGGAGTCTTATGGCTTCAAGAATGAGATCATCATAATCCCACAATCCATGCAGCCCTAACAAGGCTTCATAACTTTTATAGGCCTCAACAAAAAGAGGATCATCCTCTGCAAGTGGTGGATAGTGTTGTTTTGCCAACGAAATCCTGGATAACAGCCTATTTTTTTTGGAAGATGCTGCCGGAATATTTTTTAAGGCCTCATGAAAAAGAAAGGTTGCCTCTTCTTCATCTATAGGGAGTCTGGCGTCCTTTCCCAATTCGCTGCGCAAGAAATTCAGGGCCCAGCTATGAAAGGTAGTTATGTAAGGGGCTTGTTGAGATATCTGATCGCAGGTGCCCTTCTCTCCAAGACCCTCTTTTACCCTTTTTGATATTTCTCCAGCCGCCTGGTTGGTAAATGTGATAGCCAGGATATCTTCAGGCCTTGCCCTGCCTGACTTGATCAGGTTAATTATCCTCTGGGTTAGCACCCTTGTCTTTCCGGTACCTGGACCAGCCAATACTAGGAGCGGGCCACCGGTATAAAGTACGGCCCTTTCCTGGAGAGGATTCAACCCTAAACCCGTCATGGCGCCTTGAAAAGATGTCTTTTTATTTTCTTTGTAGAGGTCTTTATGAACTCCTCATCCTGTAATGTAAACGATTTGATTCGCTTATACGAAGCTATTTTCTGATTTGCCCGTTTGACCTCTTTTTTTATTATTTTATACACCTGCTTTTCATCAAGCCTTTTTCCTCCGAATTGATGACCAAGGGTTTCATAGTCTGGCACTATAACCGCCCTTACTTCCTCACCACCAGTTGGCAGGGGATGTCCGTAAACCATTGATTCGAGCACAAAGGGGCTTCTGTTTAGTTCTCCTTCCAGCTCTTCGGGATAGACATTTTTCCCAGCTGGGGTAACAATCAGATTTTTGCCTCGTCCACAGATATATAAATACCCCTTGTCATCCTGGAAGCCCAAATCACCAGTCTTGAGCCAGCCATCCTCAGTGAGGACCTCCCTTGTAGCCACTTCATTTTGATAGTAGCCCTTCATAATCATGGGTCCCTTGAACGCCAGCTCACCCACACCAGAATCATCCGGATTCAAGACCTTCACTTCCACTGAGGGTAAAGGCTTACCTATACTTTCATCCACAGGATCTTCCACGGGATTGATGGTGAGAACCGGACTCGCCTCAGTAAGACCATATCCCTGTATCATCTTCAGGCCAAGCCGTCTGAATTCTCCAGGGATATATGGCATGAGCGGTGCCCCCCCAACTACCAAAAGACGTAGATGGCCAAGGCCAGCCTTTTCTCTTAGCCCCTTGAACAGGTGCTTCCCAAGCTCTTTCTTGCCCAGCTTTTCACCCAGTTTCACCGCTTTCATCAGACCTGTAAAGGCGCCTCTTTTAATCACGGGACTGCGCTCAACCGCCCGATGAATGGATTCGAGCATCTTTTGAAACAACAGGGGCACTCCGAGCATTACCGTGGCCCTACTGGCCTGGAGATCTTCGATAATGTACTTGGACTTGAGACTCCTGGCATAGGTAACGGTACATCCGCTATAAAGGGGAAGCAGGAATCCAGCCGTGCATTCAAATGTGTGATGCATGGGAAGAACGGATAAAAACCGTTCTTCCCTAATATCAATAGCCGCAAAACATGCGGCCACATCTGAAATAATGTTGCCATGGGTGAGCATAACACCTTTGGGCTGCCCTGTGGTGCCGGATGTATAAATAATGGATGCGATATCATCCAGCTTCCGCCCAGGCAACTTCGCCTTGTGTTCCTTACCCAGGTTTATCAGGGCATTGAAGGAGATAACATCTCCTATAGGCTCTTCATCCTCACATGCCAGAACGATTATCTTTCTGGGACTCGGAAAACCTCTATGGGTATCCAGAAGGATATCCAGAAACTTAGGCGCAACAAATGCGTATTCCGCCTTGGAATCTGCCAGCAGATGGCGGATCTCATTTGGACTCAGCAGGGAATCCAAAGGAACGCATATCCCACCAGCGGTTTGTATAGCCAGGTAGGCCATAGCCCACTCGGGAGAATTGGGCCCCAAGATTGCGCATTTGCTGTTGGCAGAAAATCCCAGCTTGGCAAGTCCCCTGGCCAGGAGTTCCACCTTTTTGCCAAGCTCTTTATAGGTAATCCTCCTGTCTCCACCCTTCTCTCTGGCCACAAGGGCAACTTTTTCCCCAAATTTCCGGGAGCAGGCCCGAACTACTTCCGGAATAGGCAACACGTCCCAATCAGGTTTCATGATCTTGCTAGAAACTCCATTGTACTGTCATGTTGATTATGTGGGCACTTGAATCATAGGTACCGTCCAGAGTAGGCGTTGCAGGAGAGGTCTTGCTCTCTTCAACACTAAGGTATGTGTAGGCGGTATCAACCGTAAAGTTCCCATGATTGTAGCCGAAACCGATGCTAAAAAGATGGCGGTCATTTGTGGGAAGGCTTGGATCTCTTGTTGCGTCGTCAATCGGACTCTGGTCAAACACATATGAAGCCCTGAGGGTCCATGCTGGATTAAGCCTATACTCTGTTCCAAAGCGCAGTGCGTAGACGTCATCCCAATCCTTTTCAATTCTGACAGTGCCGGGCATACCTGTGCCGGGGGCCTTGTCATAATGGAACTTCAAGGCATCATACGATGACCACCAAGTATAAAGAAAATCTGCGGAAATGGTCCAATCTTTGATAATGGTTGTGCTAATTCCCACCTGGAGGGAAGCGGGCAGCCTTAACGGAAGGTGCATATCTGAATCAAAGAACCCAGGAACATTGAGATCGTAACGGGCGGTGCCGTCAAGATCAAGCTCTACCTCGGAGCGGAAAACCACGCCCACTCTCCAGTTTTTTACCGGTTTAGCAAACATGGAGAGCACATATCCAGAACTTACATCATCTCCTTCCAGTTTCGTGGATAGGCCAGGTACCAGGGGGGAAACCTCTTTCTTCATTTCAGCATCTGCCCTCACTATCTGGGCGCCTACCCCCAAAGAAAGCCAATCAGTTATCTTGTAAGACACAGACGGAGTGACAAAGAGGCATCTCAGTTCAGTCTTGGTTGCATAATAACGGCCTATCCAGTCGGAATCCCACTCGGTGGTCAACCCATAGGGATAGTTTACCGACAGGGAAAGGCCTATCTTGTCTTTTAAAGGCAATACAGCGTAAAAATATGGAAGAGGGTATACTTTTTCTTTCATTTGTGAATCATGACCTGGTTTGTCTAGCTCATTATATGGCATGACGAGGGCAACCCCGGCCATTGTTCCCGGTCTTTTCATCATAGCTACTGCGGCGGGATTCATCCAGGCGCTTTCAACCGCGTCGTCAAAAGATGTCATAGCTGCACCGAGACCAGTTGCCCTGGCGGACACTTCATTAAAAAGCTGAAAACCTGCACCGTAGCCATTTCTGCCCATCCCCATCAGGACAGAAAAACACAAGAGAACAACTAAACTAAAGAAATTTTTTCCTTTCATTTTCCCCTCCCTGATTTTTTTGTTCTATTTTCCCAAGTTTTGGGCGTTTGAGTTATCAGGCCCATTTCCCGGTGTCAAGTCAAAAGATTACGCTATAGATGTAATCATTTCCTATAAAGAGGATGATATTTTTTCAGAAGTTGTAGCTGGGAAGAGGAAAAGGATTTTTTACTTGGAGGTCGCAAGCAGGATCACATAACCACCATAAGTTAAAAGAAACAAAACACCCATCCACCGTTTTATCTCGGCTCCTATCTTCATTGCCGGGAACAAAAGTATGGTAAGGCCGGTCATCAACGGAATGTCCCGATAAAGGGTATCCGGATTGGCAGGAATCGGTGATACCACGGCCGTCAGCCCAAGAACAATTGTGGAATTGGCTAAATTACTGCCTGCCACATTTCCGAGAACAAGGTCACTCTGTTTTCTGCGTACAGCCGCTATGGTAGTAGCAAGTTCTGGAAGGGAAGTGCCTATAGCAGTAAGGCTCAGGCCAATAATGAGTTCAGGTACCTCCAAAAGGGACGCAATGGATGTAGCTCCCCAGACCAGGAATTTTGACCCCGCTACGAGACCAACAAGACCTAGAATCACTATTGCGCTGTCATACCAAATATTATTGTCTTCTTCTAGGGCCTCTTCAAATTCAAGCTGGACCGTGTAAGGCTCTTTTTTGCTGTATATATAAAGGGTCCAGCAATAGACTACGAAGAATATGATGAGCCCAAACCCCGCTAGTCTCGAAATTTCGCCTTGGTGTACCATGAACCCTGTGGCCAAACTGAGAAAAATCAAAAATGGCACTTCTATTCTCAAAAGGCGCATATTTACAGGAAGTGCCCCGAGGGTTGCAGCGACCCCCAAGATGAGTCCAATGTTGGCGATATTGCTCCCGAGGATGTTTCCAAGAGCGATATCGGGACTCCCGGAAAGGGCAGCCGAAATCGAGACGCCCATTTCTGGGGCAGAAGTTCCAAATGCCACAATGGTAAGCCCTATTACCAGTGGGCTTAACCCCAGACTCTTGGCTATCCGTATAGAGCCAGCAACAAACATCTCCGCTCCTCCAAAAAGGAGCACGAATCCCAAAATTAAGCCTAATAAAGGCAAAAGCCATAGGAGCATTTTGCAATCTCTTTCAAAGCATAGATATGGTTAGGCCTAAATCCAATCTGCATAGTTATGCAATAGGCCTGTTATCATCATCAAGTAGCTGACAGACGTGTTGCCAAACGATTTTTGTCAGTTCCTCCTTGGAAAGGCCGTTATATTGGCGGTTAGTTGATATGGGTGAACCGATTCTCACAATAACATGGCCTGGCCGCATTTTCAGGCTTCCTTTAGGAAGAATCCTCTGACTCCCACTTATACCCACTGGTACTATAGGCACATCAGCTTTTTGAGCCAGAAATATGCTACCAGTCTTGAATGGTCGAAGGCGTCCGTCTGGACTTCTTGTGCCTTCGGGGAAAACCACTACAGATATCCCGTTTTTTATTTTTTGAGCGGCATCTTTCAGGCTTTTTAAAGCCGCCTTGCCTCCACTTCTGTCTATGGGGATATAACCTGTTCGCCTCATCGCCAAGCCAAAAAGAGGTATCTTGAACAGCTCCTTTTTTACGATAAACCTGAACTGCACTGGAAGTGCTACGGTCAGGATCGGAATATCAAATTGACTGGCGTGGTTACAGGCGAACACGACTGGAATACCAGGCGGTATATTGTCGACACCTTCCACATGAATAGTGACTCCGGATATTAAAAGCACAATCCGGGACCAGATCCTTGATATTGAATGGGCCAGATTGCCGGAACCTGTAATGATGCCCGAAATTATGGCCAAAGGGCTTAAAACCAGAAAGCTCAGGACAATAAAAAAGATTGCAAAAAAAGCTCTCATATCTCCTCGCTGCCATCCTTGAGATGTGGACCTATTTCAAACACTACAGGACGCTTTTTGGCAAGCCTTTTTGGTGATCAAAAACAGTATCGTCAACGAGCTAAACCCAGATCCATACTTGTCTAAAATAATATGGAAGACAGGTTATTAAAGAAAAATGGCAGCACGACTCGTTGAAAGGTGGGCGACAGGTATTACTCATCCTTCCAAAAGATACATTGAGCAGGACAGCTATCTATAGCCTCCTGAACGGTGTCTTCTGGACAATCAAAACTGATTACCTCTGCATGGTCCATTGTTTCTTCATCAAACTGGAAGCACTCCGGGCAGATGGAAGCGCAAGTACCACATAAAATGCAATCTTCTTCTACAATATAAAATTCCTTTGACATGATCTCCACCTTCTTTTTTCATTTTATTTAACACTGGACAATTCTGCTAATTTTAGCATACAACACTTGTATGTATGAAATAGGATATGGTCAAGAAGCCGGACAGTTAAAGAATATCAATCTGAGAGGAGGAAATAGACAATGAAGGTAGTGGCATTTAGCGGAAGCGCTAGGAAGGACGGGAACACAGCCTTAATGGTAAGGACAGTTCTATCCGAACTTGAAAAAGAGAATATTGATACTGAATTTATACAGCTGTCGGGGAAAAAAATACATGGCTGTTTAGCCTGCTATAAATGCAAGAAGAATAAAAATAAAAGATGTGCGGTTTCCGACGACATAGTGAACGAGTGCATAGAAAAAATGTTGGAGGCACAGGGAATAATCCTTGCCTCTCCAACTTATTTTGCCAATGTCTCCACTGAACTAAAGGCGCTGATAGACAGAAGCGGCATGGTTGCCCGTGTCAATGGAGACATGTTCAAAAGAAAGGTTGGAGCAGCCGTTGTGGCAGCACGTCGAGGGGGTGCAATACATGTTTTCAACTCTATAAACCATTTTTTCTTTATAGGTCAGATGATCGTGCCTGGCTCTATGTACTGGAACATGGGATTTGGGCTCGACAAGGGAGATGTCAATTCCGATGAAGAGGCCATGAAGACCATGGAAGTTCTCGGTAAAAACATGGCCTGGCTGATGAAAAAAATCTATGAATAAGTCCTTGGACATATGAAACCCGGCAATTTCGACTGCTATACGCGCCGGAGAGTTTATTTAGTCTCTACATTCTCTACTCTACACCTTGACAATTACGAAGCATAACTTTTAAATAGGTGACGGTTCAGCCGAAGTGGCGGAATTGGTAGACGCGCTAGATTCAGGATCTAGTGGGCAATGCGCCCGTGGGAGTTCGAATCTCCCCTTCGGCACCAATTAAACTCTCTTTTTCCATCAAAAGGGTGTAGGTCCCACTCTCCTTTCAAAGATAGTCCAATCCCCTTTGTATGAGATACGACTTTTTTTCATTTGGGCCTTGGGTATACCCCAAAATGTTGTAACAACCCCATTGTTTGAAAAAGGTATCTCATGATATTCCCAGCAATAATCGTTAGTTGTCTTTACAGCCATCTCAGAGAGCTCCTTTTCCGTGTAAGTCCTCAGGACACTGACCAAGCCGTCCCATATACCCACCACTGGCAAGATCGGAACCAGAAACGTAAACAGGAACTTCATCAGTCGATCCTGTTTCGTTTTAAACGGATTGGCCATGTATGACTCCCTTCCCAACTTGAACAATGGCACAAAAGAGCGCAGGCTTCGTGTAAATGGTTCCATGATAAATATGGCTTTCCTCTTTCTGACGCAATCCATC
>CAZUIH010000002.1:0-69702 GCA_964620365.1 uncultured Desulfobacterales bacterium
CTAAAAAACTTATCGGTCCGGGAGGGCTCCAGCTTGAATATAATCGACCTGTCCCCTTTTTTCAATACCCTAACACGCTCAGGTTCTCTTAATCCTTTTTTATACTCTTGTGCAGCGTTATGAAATTAACCGTTTTCCGTAAGATTTCCGGCAGTTGTATATTCTGGTTGATCTACAGATTTAGGATCATAGATGTTCTTTTATTTCGGAGCATCATGTCCTTCATATATTATCGTAATACCGTTGTCTTCATATCTATCTTCGTAGGGTGCTCCAGGACGAACAGACATTAAAATCACGGAATGATTATCCCCGATTTGAAAATTCATTCCTCTTTGAGGACTTACACCTTCCCGTATACACATTTCAATATATGGAATTATCTCGTTTGGCATATCATGCTACGGCTGACATAGTCTATACAACAGTATAATTTCTAGCCTGATTCTTTTCCAGAAATCTATTTTCTTTAACCGATCTAGTTATAGGAATAATGTCGAGAACACTTGAGACCCAAACTCCATCCTTAATCTTTTCTTCTTTATAGCAATCTCGTCTCATGTTGCAAGATATTGCTATCAAGTAAATCCAGGTGCAAATCAGTGGATTTTGCTAACGAAAACATAATTGACCTGTCCCCACTTGAATATCTAGTCAATCAAGGTCCTTCACTGGATTTCAGGCAGGGGGGACCCCTTCGCCGTGCCGAGCATGAAGGGACAGGAGCCGTTAAGGGCCCCGTCAGGGGTGGCGGCATGGACGCCGCCACCTGCCGTTGGGCCATGGATGGCCCTTCGGCAGGCCCAGGCTCATGGACTTTCATGCGCAGGAAAAAAGCGGCGATTGGGGGCGCCGTTTTCTTTGGTTCGTTTCTTTTGGGCGAGCAAAAGAAATGAACAATCATATGCGGTTAGAGTAGACTGCTTCCCCTCTCCTGAAAAAAGCCCACCAGCCTACAAGAGACTTTTTATTAAGATATCGTGAATCAAGACCTGCCCCCCAGGCCTTGATTCAGGAAGCGCCCTTTCTAGTGCATATGTCACAAATCTCATGTGCAGTTGTCACTGCGCCTTCTCCGCCCCTCATTTATCCTCTAGACAACAAAAAACACAAAGACCAACCAACCTTAAGAAAAAATGAGAGGAAAAGTGAAAGCAGTCAATGAACATAATCGACCTGTCCCCCTTTTTTAATCAACGGCAGACGGACGTTGACACGTCAACTGCCTGACCATAGAGCAGTTTCGATGGCAGAATATCGCTTAGTTATGTAAGCAGCCACACGCCCACCGGGATATGAAAAATTATCAGGACAAGGGCGATACAGAATCCGACAAAGTAATTATCGAGCTTATATATTGGATCCGGGATAAAGGGACTGAGTCTCTTGACTGTAAAGGTCAGCCACACGCATTATCCCGGCGCGTCAGCTAATTCAGGAGCAGATGTTCTGCAGGCCTGTCCTCCTCCATGGCATCAAGGATCTCGTCGATGCTTTCCTCATTGAGCCCCCCGTACCACCAGCCGTGGGGATATACCACCATGATCGGCCCCTTTTCGCAGAGTTTGAAGCAGCCCGTATTGGTCAGGACTATGTCTTCCAGTCCCCTATCATTGATTTCTTCCTCAAGGTAAGGGATGAGGTCCGCTGAACTGTTACTACCGCAAAAACCCTTTGGCTCTCCTTGTGTCCTCGAGCTGGTACAAACAAAAATGTGATACTTGGGAATTTTCATGTTGTATTCCTCCTCTTTGCTAAAAAATTGTCTTTCAGGGTCATATCTCCCGATAAATTGGATAAAACTGGTTGTTTGCCCATGATGCAGTTAGAGCGTTGGACAGGCTAAAGACGCAAAAAAAATGCCAGAGGACGGCAGTCAATATTTTAGGTAAGCATTTCAGTTAGTTATAAACTATTTTTTTAAAAAGGAGATTCCGTGAACCTGGATACTGATTTGCAATTATGTGAAGTTTCCTGCAATCTTGTGGGGCAGCAGGACGTTTTTGTAGATGGATCGAAAATCATTTCCAATCCATAAGGGTGACCGGATTCATCAAGTCCTCAAGGCCGGTTTTTATATATATTTTCGTAATGTATGCTCCCTTCCTCTGAGATAATCCTTCTTCCTGCAAGATGGGCAGCAGCCATGGAGCCCAGGCCGTTAGCAGCAGCAAGCATGAACATAACGACTATCTGGTAACCCACGGCCTGAAGCGGCGGGACACCTGCCAATATCTGTCCAGTCATTATCCCTGGCAAAGACACGATGCCAACCACGCTCATGTTGTTTATGATGGGTATCATGCCGGTTCTTACCGCCATCTGGACGGGCCTTATCAAGGTCTCCTTCCTGGTTGCCCCGAAGGACAAAAAGAGTTCCAGCTCTGCCCGCCGGGTAACCACGAATTCCATGAAGCGGTCAAGCCCCAGCGATACCCCGTTAAGGGAATTGCCGAAAATCATTCCGAGAAGAGGAATTACATACCTCGCATTGTACCAAGGTTTGACACCTATGATTCCCTGGGTGACGACTGTACCGATAATCAAGGACGAAAAGGCCATGGTCAGCCACGCGTCAAATTGTATGCCTTTATATTTCCAGTGGGTCCTGGAGACAGCCTCCTTGCCTGAAAAAAAGACCATGATCGCAAGCCAGGTTAACACCGGGACGGGATTGCTGAAGCTGATCACCTTGTCAAGGATTATCCCAACCATCCCGAGCTGGAGCACACATCTAAGGGCTGCCCAAAACAGTCTTTTTTCCAGTTTTGCCTTGAGAAAAATGGAGATCAGGGCTGCCCCCACAACAAGTAGCGCGGCTATGGTGAGGTCAATAAGATCCAGTCTGACGTAGGTCATCTAACTTGCATCTCGAGGTGTCCGTTTACAAGGGTCATCCTGATAGGACCTTCAAGGCTGGTGTCATGACTTACACACAGTACGGCCTTGCCCGGTCTTTCAGAAAAAAACTTCAACAATTCATAACATAGCCGGGCATTTTCCTGGTCCAGCCCGGAAAATGGTTCATCGGCCAAGATTACATCAGGCTCCCACAAAAGCGCCCTTACCAATGCTAGCCTGTGCCTTTCCCCTCCAGACAGTGTTTCAACAGCCCTGTCAAAGTTAAGATGGCCCAGGCCGGTCATCTCCATTAGTTCCCTTGCCCTTTTTCCTGAATAGGTCCTCTCGCCTGTATTACTGAAAGAAAAGGGGAACTTTAGATTTTGCTCCACGTTCCCAAGCAGCATCGGGGCCTCCTGCCCCATGAGAAGTACCCTGGAACGCCATCCGCAAAGATCCCTGGTGTCAAATCTCCTGCCTTTTAAAATGCGTTTTATCCCTGTTCCAGCCACCAGACCTGTTACCTGGCGCAAAAGGGTAGACTTGCCGCTCCCCGACGGACCCACTAGGGTAACAAAGGCATTTTCGCGAAGATCGAGCTCTACATCCTTAAAGAGGATATCTCCGGTATCCCTGCTTGAAGTGAGAGGTCCGCAGAAAAAAAAGGTCCTGTTCATTCACTGCCTCTAGCGGCACATCGATTCTTTTCCCTTCTCGGTTTGTTTACCTTTCAACAATTCTATAAAGGCGTTGTCTGGTACAATGGCCTCTTCATTTTCGTTTTTTGAGAGCCGGCTTGTCTCCCTTTTCTTTTTTGCCCTTTCCACGGCCCTTAAAAATGGATTTGTTTCCACTGCCTTGGCGCGCATCTTCTGGTCAGCGTGAGAGACCTCATTGTACACCTTCTTTCTCGTCTCGGCGATTTTTTGCAACGCCTCCTGGTCGACTGGTAATGAAGAATCAAGGAGCACCTGCCTGGTATCAAAAGATACGATTTTGCCGGTGCCATCCAGTGTCAGTTCTGCGACTCCAATGGATTTTCCCTTGGGCAGGGTCCGAAGAAGGTACACATCACCTATTTTCATGGACTTGTAATAACTGCTGCCAGGCCCCCCGCTTATTATCAAGTCAATTTCCTTTTCCTTGTAGGCCATACGCTTGTCCAGATTTTCCCCAAGATTTGACAGGACCACAACGAGGTCGGCCTTTTTTCTCAGCTCAGGAAGGACCCTGTGCAATCCATCCATTGGTTCCGTTACTTCCAGGCCTTGGGCACGATATGGTCCTGAAGTAAGGGCCGTCAGACCAATGGTCACCCCATCAACGTCTATTGTCACATATTTTTTGAAGGCCTTTTGTGACCCTGACTTGATGTTTGCAGACAGAAAAACAAGCTTTCTCTTTGCGGCCTCTGCCTCCAAAAAGCCTGGTGACGCAAGGTCCCTCCTCCCGATACCGGCCACTGCGTAGCCCATCTCATCGTAGAACTGGAGCATAAGCCTTGCGGTGTCGACCTCCCTGGCAGAATGAATGTTGTAAGATTTGAAGAGGAAATCCCCTGCCTCTACAAGAAGTGAGCTTCCATCTTTCTTCACGTTGTCTCGGATCCACCTGATCCGCCGGGCAATGCCTCCGATTTCCTTACCCTTTCACGTAGAACAGGGCCTGAGATAGCCCCACGTGTTACCAGTAAAATAAATCGTAATTTTTTTCTGATCTTTGGTATTGGCTAAGGCTGGAGAAACAATCAAGGCAATGGAAAAAACGACAAAAACAAAGACCGCGTATGGCCTGAACGAAACACTTTTTGTCAAAAACATGCGATACCTCTTTCTGGCAAGGTTATGAATTTAAAACAAACAATTGAAGTACAAGAAGTAGGACTACTTCATGCCTCCCGCCTCGCATCTTCGGCGAACTAACCGACTCTATAATCCGGTGGCAATCTTTGACCATCCTGGAGATTCCCTAAAGACGATTTAATCATCGGCGGTTCCCCGAGTCTGATCTTCCTTTTTAATCAATTCCCTCATCCACCACGCAGCCCAGTGTTCATCGAGAATGGCATCGGCCAAGGCCTTGGCCTCTTTTGTAACGAGCCTGGCCTTCACATGGGGAATCCACATCTTTGCGTCCGTGCTGCCGGTATCAAGATGTTCTTTTAAAGACAGCAGCATGTCCAGCTGGTCGCAGTCCCTCGCGATCCTGGCCTCAACAGACTCTCCCGACTCGAATTCCTCCAGCAGATCCACAATCTCTTCTCCACCGGGCAACCCCTTGGTCATATCAAGGGAAGCCTTTTTCTCATCTCTCGTCACGTATCGTTTGTGAACGGCATTGGCATCGCCTGTCCTCGCCTCGGGCAGATCATGCACAAGGCAGAGTTTTAGAAGGCGCTCGACATCCACTTCTTCGTCAAATTCTTTGGCTAGCGTCATGGCTATCAGCATCATCCCAAACGTATGGGCGGCAACAGACTCCCGGCCCTGACCCAAAAAGGCATATCCCGTGCGCCAGACCCTTTTGAGCATGGAACCCTCAAATAAAAAGCTGGCCATTCTCTTAAGCTTTCTCTTACTCATTTTCCCAGGCATTCCCAAAACACAAAATTTGACAAGTATTATTTACCACGTCAATTCCTTATAAGAGCTCTCATGATGAGTCTTTCCAAAAGAATCCTGTCAGCAGTTGGACTGCCTTTTAATCCTATATCCACTTCACATATCAAAGCGAGGGAATCGAGGAGTTCATCAATCTCAAAGGCATGGGCCTTCTGGGCGAGCTTGTAAATTCCGTAGGGCTTCATCTTTTGCAATGTGGAAGGCATGGGCGTCCCCCACGACTCCTTCATCCGAGGCAGTATCTCCCTTTGAAAGGAAGAAAATGCGCAGGAAAGCTGCCTTTCTCCTGAATAGACCTGAAAAAGGGCCGACTTTATCAGTATCAACCGCCTAAAAAAATTTGCAAGGGCCTGAAGTATTGCCAACGGATGAATCCCCTGGGATAACAGCAGATCAAGGCTTTCAAGGGACCGTGCCAGATCTCTTGCCCCCATCGCCTCGGTCAAGGAATACAACGCTTCAGACCGCTTCCTCACCACCAGACTCTGCACATCCTTAACCCTGATAAGTTTGCTCGAGGCAGAAAGGTCCACCAGCTTCTGCACCTCGGTTTTTAGCCCGTAAAGATCATCACTGCCGACCTGGTCAATGAGCATTTCAAGGGCCTTGGGCTCTATACGCATACCACCCTGCTCGACCCAGTTCTTGACCATATGCCTGACCGACAGTTCATGATCCCTGTTACCCGCGCCGTGAAAAAACGTCTCCAACACCCTACCAACCCTGGTTATTTCCTTGAAAAGCCTGCTACGCCTGTCTACGGAGGCCGTTTCTATCACAAGGACGGACCACTCAGGATCAGCCCTGTGACCCAACCAGGAAAGAAAAGGATCTGATGATTCATCCTGATTATGAGATTTTTTTTCACCCGACTGGAATGGTTTAAAGGCAGGCCGCTGCAAATAAACTACCCTTCTACCCGGGAAAAAGCTCCTGGTTTCAAGGGATTCCAGCACCCTCATGGGGTTGACCTCATCTCCCTCCACCTGTTCCAGGTTAAAACTCCTAGCTTGTTCCGGGACAAGTGCCTCGATCAGCCTATCTATCCCGGATCTCAAATCAGGAGAATGCCCCACAAAAAGATAGACCGGGTAGACCTTACCCTTTTTGACCTCTTTCAGGCACGCTTCCAGGTCCTTATGAAATTTATCAACGGCCATGCTGCTTCCTAAAAAGGACAGGAACCATTACAGTCGCGCTGGTGCTGGAACCCGCATCCAAGGCACATCATCTTCTCTTGCGTGAAGTGGAATCCGGCTCAGTCATGTGGCCATTCAACCTCCTAGTTCCTTTGATCGTTCTGTGGCCAGTCTTACTCCATCCATTATGGCCGCCCTTAAACCACCCTTTTCCAGGCCGTAAAGGCCTGCTATGGTTGTACCACCGGGGCTTGTGACCATTGAGGTAAGCTCTGCCGGGTGTTTTCCGCTCTCTTTCAAAAGAATGGCAGAACCAAGCACTGTCTGTACGGCCAACTCCTGGGCGACAGGTCTTGGGAGCCCCTCCCTTACTCCGGCATCTATGAGCCCCTCGATAAAGGTGAACACGTAAGCGGGCCCGCTTCCGCTAAGCCCTGTAACCGCATCCATAAGGCCCTCCGGGACCACGACTGCCGTGCCTACAGCCTCCAGTATCCCCTTTACCAATGCTATATCGTCTTCGCTCGCACATGTGCCTCCGCAGAGGGCAGCGGCGCCTGCCTGGACCAGGGCAGGCGTGTTGGGCATCACTCTAACCACCCTTGAGCCTTCAGGAAGACCGTTTTCCAGCACCTTAGTCCCTATCCCCGCGGCTATGGATATGATCAGGTGCTCCTTTTTTATCGCGGGCGAAATATCCTCCAGGACAATGCTCATCACCTGGGGTTTCACCGCAAGGAGTATATAATCGGAATTGGCTATTACCTCCTTGTTACCAGAAAAGGTCTTTATACCGAAATTCTCCTCCAGGTAATCCCTCCGCTTGCCCGAAGGATCGGAGGCCAGGATCTGGTCCCTTGAAAAGACTCCCTTTGCGATAAGCCCCTTGATCAAGGCGGCAGCCATTTGGCCGCCTCCAATGAAACCAAGATTTCCCTTTATACTTTTCCCCATATCTGCTCTCCAGCCTTTCTCATTTAGCTTTCTGGTCGTACCATGATTTTCTGGGCTAAACCAAGTCCAACGGCCAGCCTTGAACCCTTCACACTCAAAATCATAGGACCTGATTTATTCAATACCTCCACTTCGTCTCCGACCACAAGGCCCATGTCCTGAAGCCTTCCGCGGACACTCTTTCCACCTGAGAAACTGACTATCTTGACCTTTTCACCTACCGCAGCCATGGACAGAGGCATTGCTGAAACCTCTTTTTTCCTGCAACTCGAACAAAGTCCCAGCACAGTCAGCTTATGAAGTACAGGTTCAAATCCATGTTGCCTGGCAGCTCGCTTGGTCAACTCTCCGATATCGGATTCATTGAATTCCACAATCTTTCCACATCCTGTACAAAGCAGGTGATCATGATCACCTCCAAGATGAAGGTGCTCATACCAGGCCCCTGATCCGTTCAGCTGAGTCCGTTGCGCGATACCGTATCGGCAAAGGACCTCAAGGACGTCCCTGACCGTATCCAGGTCCACGGAATGACCGGCCTCAGCAAGCTTTTCCTGTATGAACTCAGGGGAAATATGCCCTTCGATGCCCAAAAAACAGTCAAGCACCAAATTACCATTTTCAGGCAAGACCTCGCCCGTCTGAGCCAACAACCTGTGAAAATCGTCCTTTTCCCGCTGATGAAGAGAATCAACTTCATCTTGGGTGCATGAGATGTCAACTGACTCACTCCCCTTACAACAATCGTTCTCTTTTTTTCTCCTTCGGAACCACATGAGTATAAATCAATCTCCTGTTCACATCTATTTTTGATGGCATTAAAATTTTACTTATTTCTTTTACCAGGTCCGCTCCCTTTTGGTTAGGGGCATAATCCTGACACAAAGGGACGAATCTATCGGGATATACTAAACTTATTGAGACAAAATTACAACAATCACCACACATCACCATATCTTTTCCCGAATTAATACAATTACCGGAAATCCCGAAAATTCAACCGGGATTACGCACTTAACATGCTGCAGAAATTATTTTTTAATAAAACAAGCGAGTAAATGATAGAGGATCTTTAAAAATTAGATTTTTTTGTTCAACAACAAGGCGAAACGAAACGCTTCAGGGCAATGTTATAAGTACTTCCGTACCCCTTTCAGCCATACATTCCACGGATATGGAGCCATTATGCGCGTCTATTATCTTTTTTACTATGGGTAGCCCCAACCCCGTCCCACCCTGTTTGGATGAAAAATATGGATCGAAACAGTGCTCGTAGGTTTCCTGGTCCATGCCAGGCCCGTTGTCTTTGACGCGGATCAATGCCTTTCCTTCATCCTTGTGCAGGGACACCTCAATATCCTGATTAGGTTTCGAGGCATCTATGGCATTGGAGACAATATTGACAATAGCCCTTTCCAGAAGAAAGGAGTCAACTTCCTTATATACGTCGTTTATATCAGCTACCACCTTGACTGATGCTTCTTTCGCCTTCTGCCTACACGAAATAATAGCCTGGCACATTACTTCGGAAAGGTTTACCAGCCTCTTTCTGGGTCTCGCCTGCCTGGCAAAATCCAGGACATCATAGACAATTCTCTCCATTTTATAGGCATCTTTTAACATGACAGGGATATAAATCTCCGATTTGCCTTTTCCCTGGGCCAATTTTTCTAAAAGTCCTATGGTCGAGTTAAGAGGGTTTTTCAGGTCATGTACGATTCCCGAGGTAATCCTGCCTAGCGATATTATAAACTTGTTTCTTTCCAGCTCTTCCCTCATCTTCTTTTCTTTATCAATTATGTAGCCAGAAAATACTGCAAAAATAAAGAGGAACAAAATCTCTGCGATCATGCGCAGCTCATTTAGGAAGGCTCCCCCCCAATTTTTCAAAATAAAGGGAAAATAAACAATGGTTATAATCCCACATACAATAAGGCTTCCCCTTAGCCCAAACCTCAAGGCCCCGTAAAAGACAGGGAAAAAATATAACTCCCTGTAAAAATCATGGAGTTCTCTGGGCCACGTTGTAAAATAAAGAGGCAAAGACACACTGGCGATAAGCCCAGCCAGTAACGCAACATGGACATATTTATTTTTCATATTTTTAGCCTGCCAAGGATCAACAAACAAATGTCCCAATCAAATACTCAGCCAGCCGGAAGGCCTACTTTGAAGGCATGGCAATAAAAAGGACCTGCTTCAGGAAATATCTAAGAATACAATTCTTCCAAGGGGGTTTTAACCCGAATTACGCACTTCAACTATCCAAGGAATATTTTTTCTTATTAAAATCATTAAATTAACAGCAGGTTTTCTGTGAAAAATCTTCACCCAAAAGGTGCAACAAGTTATGTCCGGATTTCCTTGCAAACTTATCAACTGCATAATCCGGGTTTTCAATCCACTGCTAATCCAGCTTCGTGTGTAACCGATCCCCAAAATTTTATTTGGGCACGATTGCTTGTTTAATTACTCGTGTTATCTCAATAGGTTATCCTATAATAAGCATTTTGTGGTTACACGTCAAAATTTCCACGCAAATATTTTTCTAAGGCATTGCTGAACCAACCAAAACACTAAGCAAACGTATTTTTTTTATTCTCCATTATTTTCATTATAAAGTCAAAAAGATTAAAACCGCCCGGATCACGCTGGGAGAGCTGATCTATCCGAGCAGGTCCCTCAATACCGCGAGATTTCTGACGTCATCAGCAAGATCTTTTCCTTTCGGGGTCTCCAGGATCATGGGATGCCTTTTGAAACGCGGATCGGTTAAAATAAACCTGAAACCATCAAGGCCAATTTCACCGGCTCCGATGTGTTCGTGTCTATCAATCTTTGATCCGAGGGCCCTTTTTGAATCATTGAGATGGAAAACCTTCAACTTGTCCAATCCAATAATTTCTTCAAAAAGGCCCATGGTCTCCTGATAACTTTCTTCTGTGCGAAGGTCATAGCCCGCGGCAAAAACATGACAGGTATCAAAACAGATTCCATACCTGTCCGGAAGCTCCACATGTTCAAGAATGAACTCCAGCTCTTCAAACCTTGAGCCTACACCCGTACCCTGTCCCGCAGTAGTCTCCAGCAATATCATCACATCGCCAGCTCCATCAGCCAACTCCATGGCCATATCAAGCCCGGAAACTATCCGCGAAAGACCTTGCTCAACACCACTGCCAAGATGGGAACCCGGATGAATGATCAGATAGGGTATATCCAGTCGATGGACGCGGAGAAGCTCATCCGCCATTGCCAAAACAGATCTTTTAAAGTTTGAATCATCCCTGGAAGCCAGATTTATAAGGTAGGAACAATGCGCAGCTACAATATATCCCCATTGTCTAACAGCCCTTTTAAAGGACTCTTCCTCTTCTTTTGACATCTCAGGTGTGTGCCACTGCCTCTGGTTCTTTGTGAATATCTGCAAAGACCTTCCATCCACATGCCTGATCCTGGAAATGGCGTTGACAAGACCGCCTGCTATGGACATATGCGCGCCTAAAAACGGCATGACACCATCTCGTATAATCGGAGTACTCTTGCACTCAAGACATGAAAAAACAGTGCATGATCCGGGATTATCGCTTACCTGTCTTGATACTTATTTTCAAAGTATGGACACAGTTCCATCCTGCAACCGTGGGGATGACGCTCTATGTGTCTGCAAGACGAAATGTTGGTCGAACCACCCAGATACAACCCAAAATTGGCCGCAAAAAATTTTACAGCCTCGTCAATGGCACTCCTCACATAAGCCTTACAGCAACTAGGCCCGGTAAGTTCCTTTATCGCCAGAGCCACAGAACATGCCATGTCCATGGCAAGATACTGTTCTTCATTACTGCCACACTTAGAAGAAAGGATAACAGCCACACAGGCCCCCATGGCCACCACTATGCCGCAAACTCCCGTAAGGCCGCAATATCCGCTTATTGCCTGCCTTTGGATGCGGTCAAAAACCTCTTCCATGTGCGAATCACGCACTCTTATTGTACCTTCATTTTTTAGGGCCGCAATTAATGAACCCGCCGCGATATACGCATGGTGGCACCCAAGCATTGGCAGAGAAGGAATGTTAATGAGATATTCAGAGATCTCAAACGGGTCAGCAGAATCAGATGCAAGGCAATATTCCCTTATTACTCGCAGGGACTCTTTATTGTGACAATTTTCACACAAGAAATGTCCATTGGGACAGACCACATGGCCTGATTCTACCCTGCCACACCTGGTACACCTGTACTCGTGACCATATTCCAGGTAAGTAAGCGGGCTGCCACAGACCATGCAGTTATCCACTACCGCCATCCTGCCTGGCACTTTCAAGTCGTCTGGCTGGCCCAGCCTCTTTTTCTCATTGTTTCAGCAACCGGTCCGCCGCCTGTCAGGTTTCAAATTTAGAGACATCCTTTTTTGCATTTTTATAACCCGCACTTTTCATTCAGAAGCCCGCAGCTACCTGGAAGGTCAAGATCAGGTGATCCTGGACAGGAAAGGGGCTACTTTTCTCTTCTTCCTGGTCCACGTAGGTTAAATCAACACTAAGCTTGTTTGCCTGGCCCTTCAGGAAATAATTGACTCCAAGGCCGTAGATGTTAGTTGAATCCTTGTTATCGACACCTATACGTTCATAGTGTATGAAAGGCTGTACACGCCCTACCCCAACCTTTCCAGGCAAGATATATCCTGATTTTACAGAAACGATGTCTGCGTCATCCCCTTGTTTTAAATTCGTATAATTAAGAGAATTGGGGCCACTGTTGACGTTTATGTATGCCGCTTCCATTGTTATGGCACCGCCACTTGGATCCAAGGGATAATCCCAGTGTACATCAACGGTCCAAGCGGAATAATCATGTCTCGACCCGTCATAAACAAGGTCATTCTGCATATCGAAGCCCATTCCAAGGGCCAGCACCCGCTTTTTACCTAGATAGGTGCCTTTATTGAACCAGGAGGTCTCTGGCTCGAAAAAGGACCAGCTCAGGCGCCCGGCGTATCTTGGATTGTCGTCTGGATTCATGGTATCCTTATCTATACCCTTGGCCACCATGAAACGGTATTGCAGTCTCTTGCCCAGCACGTTCCCCCAGAGGCAAACGCCATCGTCTCTACCAACCTTGCTGGGATAGAAAATACCGCCCCTGATACCGCCCTGGCTCCAGTCAAGGTCAGTTGCCAGAAGACTTTTTGTCGACGTGGTACCGTAATTCCTTGTGATCGGCACATACATCCGTCCCAGTTGTAGCATAGCTGACTCATCCAAAAGCCTGACGGTAACCCAGCCGTCCCTCAATATGAGATTGGCCCCAAGCCCCAGGCTTGGCCTGTCATGCAGCTCATCCTGGTCCAACCTGTCCCCCGCGACGTGGAGAAAAAAATCAAGCCATGGAGTCGCAGAGGCCTTGGCGTAAAAATAGGCCCGCCTGATCATGGTATCATACAGGGCTGTTTCTTGTTTTCCGTCGCCGTCACGGTCCTTGGCATCTTCGACATATTGGTACCAGGCCTGCCCCCAGAACCCCATTTCCAACGAAAGATCGCCGTTTTTATAGATCTTAGTGGCCCATGCGTGGTCCGTACAGACAACAACCATAAATAAGAGTGTGACCCAAAACCGTATTTTCATATCTTCCCTCCACTCCATCCCAGAGCGGTTACCTCACCGCATCCTAATCAGGAATGGGCTCTGCCCCGTGCCTTATGACCGCCTTTAACATCTCATCTTCTGAGGCAACACCATTTCCCGCACCCTTGTCTACGGCTATAATTTCATCGTCCACCTTCACGGCAGGCGAAGCGGGATCCTTCGGGCCCATGAGATCCTGGGGAGTGACAATAAGCCTGACGCCGGTTACCTGTTCCAGAACGCTTACAGCGGCCTCAAGGTTTCGGGCTCACCGTCCTCCCATTGGAGACCTCGTATACAGCTTTAGATCAACAGCCTGGGCGGAGATGGTAATTAACAGAACCATCAAAAAAACAGTGAACGCTAAAAAATTTCTCATAATAGATACCTCCTTGTTATTAGATAATTTCATTAACCAACTACCTTTGACCCGATTTATACACTTCAATCACCGAATCTCATGCGTATTCGGCCAGTTGAAAAACCAAGCCACACGGACATGCCCACGGACTCAAATCCTAGGCAGTCCTGGCACAGGCATAATCCGGGTTCACATCTGTATGGTTTTAAAAACCAGGCTGTAAACATGCCGACGACCAAAAGGTGACCTCCAAAAAGCTAAATCTTAGAGGTCCCAATAAGAGACAACACCCAAAGAGCGTCATCGAAAATCCACCTGTGGTCAGGATCGAAGCAGTAGACATATTCAATTGTCTCCGCTTCTTTTGAGTAAAAAATGGACACTCTCTTCAGGCAACTTCAGCTGCCTTGCGATTTCCGTAGTCGAGGCACCTGGATTTTCCTTGATAAAATGTTCACACTCGGCTCGCACCATATCCAGCCAATCCTGGAACAAGACCACAAGTTCCTCCGAGGTTTCGGACGAAAGCTCATGGAGTATTCCCATTGCCCCGTAAAGATGATGACACATGTTTTGTGGATCGACACCTTCATCCATGCATTTGGCAATTCAGAGCTGAACCATACTGCCGATCTTGTCTTTTCCTGTTTGCCCCACCATCTCCACTACAAAGCTTCTTTTTTCTTCTTCAGAAAGAATGGAAAAGATCTCTTTGGCCAGATGGAGTAATAGATCCTTGCCCTCTTCCAAGGTCAATGACCTGATAATGTCACCCCATTTATCCATTATTCCTCTCCTTTCGTTTGCTCTTGCTCCTGGATTATTCTCTTCACTTCAGCCACGAGAGCTGATTCGTCCAGGTCTGGATTTATTTCAGCGACCGCCCTTCCAAGAAATTTCAAAAGTCCTTTTGAGGCCAACCGGTAGTAGATAAATGGTCCTCTTCGTTCACTGACCAAGATATTCGCGTACCTGAATTCCTTTAGATGATGAGACACAAGGGGCTGAGACAATCCAAGACGATTGACTATCTCTGTCACAGAAAGAAAACCACATTTCTCCAACGCGATACAAAGGATAATTTTTAATCGATTTTCATCGGATAGCGACTTGAAAAAATGCGCAAGCTCCTTGATAACGATTTTATTTGACCAGCCCATAAAATAAATATATCAATGTACATTTATATGTCAATGACGCAGTTGACCCTTCTATACGACAGGTCTTTGGAACAGGACAAGTTGTGCGATTCAACTTGACTTGCCACTGACCCACCAGTAGTAACTTATAGTTACGTGAATGTATATTGCTGGAGCTTTGAATCCGGAGTATGCACGTAAAATGCCGAAAAATGATTTTTTATTTATAAAACAAGCGAGTTACTGTTCAATAATAGAGAAAAACATTTCCACAAATGGAGCATCAACGTCACGCTACTTTTTTGGCATTTAAAGCCGCAGCGGGCTGCCGACTTTATCGGATCTGCCGCGTTGTCAGAGACTTGAAGTAGAAGAGTATGTATGCGTGTCTGCCGTCTTGCAACTTCGACAAACTCGGCAGCTACATAATCCGGGTTAACTCCTTTTTGTTGAAACACAAAAACAAAGTCGAGGTATCAGGTCATGAACAAGAAATCTGAACTCCAGGTGTTCCGGGAATACCTGCAAAAACATAAGCTTAGATATACCAGGGAACGTGAACAGATCATAAAGGAAATCTTCTCAACCCATGACCATTTCGATGTTGAGGCCATATATTTATCCATGAGGCAGAAAGGAATCCAGGTATCAAAGGCCTCTATCTACCGGCTGATTCCCTTGTTGATCGAAACTGGACTCATACAGGAAGTCTACTATGAAGATGGCCACATGCACTATGAACATGTGTATGGCCATGAACATCATTGTCATCTACGATGTACCAGGTGTAGAAAAATCGAAGAGTTCGTTGATCGCAGACTCCAAGAGATAGAAAAAGACCTGGCTGAAAAGTTTGGTTATGAAATAATAGATCGAAAGCTTGAAGTAAAAGGTCTATGTCCTGAATGCAGGGAAAAGGTTAAAAACAAAAACAGCTAGCACCGGATAAGTTTTAATTGATTTTATGACAAATGTTGAACGAGCTGTTATCAATGTAGTCCTGGTGGAACCGGAAATACCTCCCAATACAGGAAACATAGCCAGACTCTGCGGTGCCACCAACTCAACGCTCCACCTCGTCCATCCACTTGGTTTCAGTACCGATGACAAGAGCCTCAAGAGGGCAGGCCTTGACTATTGGCCCCACGTAAAAATAGTTCACCATGAAAACCTGGCTTCATTCCTGCGGGAACACGGTCAGAAGGATCTTTTTTACTTCTCAAAAAGAGGAAAGCATCTCTATACCCAGGCGCGATATACCAACGGATGTTACCTGGTTTTCGGGAAAGAGACCCAAGGACTGCCCAAGGACTTGCTGGATAGAAACCTGGAACGTACTTTATATATCCCAATCTGGGGTAACGTGCGCAGCCTCAATCTATCCACTGCTGCTGGCATAGCAGTCTACGAGGCCTACAGACAGCTTGGATTCTGACCAATCTCATCCTCTGGCCGTCGAGCAGCATAAAATATTTATGTGCCCGGTTTCATGATTTTGGTAAGATAAACCTGTTCTGTTTGAACAGCCTCGGAAAACGCATGGAGTTTTTTCCAGCAACTGGACGGTTCGCGATCAGATGGCAAGGTATGTTATAATTGACCACCTCGGGTCTATAAAATAGTCACACAGGCCTTCCAGGGATTTCCTGAGGGCCATATCCGCTGTCATCAGGAAAACTATTGAATCGCCTTCTCTCAATTTGATCTCTTCGGCCCTGAGCCTGATGTATATATCCGCTCTTTGGGAACTATGTTTAGCGTCCGTAAATATTACCGAAAGGTTCCCCTTGCGATCAATCACTGCCTGATTTTCTTTGCCATCGAATACCAGTTCCACCTCTTTCCAGTCCAGGGATTTTCTTTCCCAAAGTGCGCAAAATTCGCTCCTTGTCTTGGAGAAGTCGGCCCTGTCTCTCTTCGCCCATTGTGGAGATGACTTTATGACATTATAGCCGTCCACCAACAGAATTGATTGCTTGCAAAGATCCGCATTTTTCACCACAAACCCAGACAAATTCGCTATCTCCCTGCCTCCATCTTCCGCCCCTGGCCGTGGGGACGCGTCACTTAACATGGAAGACTGTACCAATATCTCCCGTTCCCTCAAAAGTGACAGCATTTTTTCATGCAAAAAGTCCTGTTCGCTATCGCTAAGCATCCTGGAATAAGGCTCTCTTCTCAGGTTTTCAATCATGCTGTTCAATTCCTGGAGTCCGCTCTCGGAAATCTGTGTCTCGGCCGCATATTCCAGGATCCGATAGATAAAAGGCGTACTCACCCCATCCAGGTCTGGAAGCATCACCTTGAGTCGCAGGATTTCATTTTCCAGTTCCTTCCTGATCCTGATCAGTCCGCTTGACGGTGCAAGGCTATCCATTTCGGCCTTTCTTATCTCCCCAAGTTTTGATTCGAGCTGCTCTATGGCAGATCTTATGGAAGACCTGGTTCCATACCTCACATCCAGTTGGCGTTGAGCGGAAAGAGCCTTTTCGGCCCTGTCCAGTAAGGCGGTCACGTTCCCCTCCAGGCTATCTGCCCATAAGGTCTCTTCAGGAAGGCCTTCAGGGAAAAACTGGGAGAGAATTCTTTTCACTTTAAGCTCCACTTGCCTATCGAGTCCATCCTGAAGTTCCTTGATAAGCCGGGACTTTTCCTCACCCTCCATTTTCGCCTTTACAATGGCATCCCTTAACTCATTGACCTGTTCCCTTGCCCTAGAGAGCTCCAGTTCCAGGTGTTCTGTTTCTCTTTGAAGTCTTTTACGCGCCTTTTCGCTTTTTCTGAGCTCAGCCTTTATTTGAACAACTTCCCGTTCCGTACGCCCCAGCCCACTGGAGGCAGATGTATCCCCGGCCGCGGACAACAGGGCTAACAGCTCCCTCATGGCAGTGGGCATATCGCCTGCCATAAACATGGGATCCACGGTCCAGAGAAAATTTCCCTTTAAAAGTCTTGTCCCTCTTCCAGCGATTCGTTCCCTGTGATCCAGAGCCATGGCTATGCCAAGTGCCGGGTCCGCAGTTGCCCTTAAGACATTGCGCCAGTTTGACACAAACCACTCCTCATCGAGCACAGATATGGCTTCGGCCCACTTGAACCATCTCGCATCCGGAAAAGAGGAAAGAAAAACGAGCCCCGGTAGCCGTGAAGAACTCTTAAACAGTGGGAATATACGCTCAATTATCGCCTGACGTACTGTTTTTTTCTCCAGCGCGGCAAGGGAAATCCTGAAACCTGATAATACATGGGCTCCCTCGAGTTCCTTTATCGCGTGTGCAAGCTTTATGAGTGATTCCGATGGAAGATTCGAAAGAAGCCACCTTGCCGCGGCTTCCCCCATCTTAGGCGGCTCCCATCCTTCCAGTAAGGAAATTTCAAATCCAGTCTGTTCCATTACTACCCAACAAAGTCCATGCGTCGCTCCGGATCAGCTCCGACTGTCAAGGAGCAGGGTGACCGGCCCGTCATTTACCAGATTGACCTCCATATGGGCCTGGAACACCCCTGTTTGGACAGGCACCCCCTTTTCCCTCAAGCGATCTGCTACAAATTCATACAATCTCCTGGCTTCATCAGGCCTTGCGGCATTGGAAAAAGAAGGCCTTCTGCCCTTTCTGGTCTCACCACAAAGGGTGAATTGGGAAACAAGCAGGACCGAGCCTCCCACGTCCTTCAAGGAATAGTTCATACGGCCCTCCTCGTCTTCAAAGACCCTTAACCCTTCGCATTTATCAGCAATATAGGCCCCGTCCTTTTCTGTGTCGCCGGTTTCAACCCCCAGAAGGACAAGTGCTCCTTTGCCTATTTCTCCAACTGTATTGCCATCAACTACTACACTTGCCTTGCTCACCCTTTGATAAACTGCCTTCATTCTCCCCTTCTACCTTTGTTATTACATCCAAAATGATTATAATCTGTGTGCCTGAAGAAACATGCATGAAAATGGCAGATCTTCTTCATTCAGCTTTTTTTCATTCGATTTGTTTACACATTACAACCGACTATTGATCAAATCAAACAACGATTATTCAATAAATAGCATGAAAGGGTTATCGAGCAAAAGAGGAGATGTCACATGTGACCGGCTAGACAAGTGGCATTTGAAGGTGCTTCAGCCTAAAAATGGATACAGGTTTTCAATAGACGCGCTGTTATTAGCCGATTTCGTAAGGCTAAAAAAGAAAGACGCACTGCTCGAACTCGGCACAGGGTGCGGCGTTGTTTCGTTGATACTGGCCAGGCGATTCCCTGAAATAGATATAACTGCCATTGAAATACAGCCTGATCTTGCGGCTATTGCCCAGAGGAATGTTTCCCTGAACTGTCTATCACAACAAATAGATATCCTGGAAGGGGACATAAACAATATCCAGGGCCTCATCAAGGCGGGTACCTTTGGGCATGTAGCAGTTAATCCGCCATACCGTTCTCCTTCGAGTGGCAGAATCTGCCTGGAATCACAGGAGGCCCTGGCACGGCATGAAATACTTGTCAACCTGGAAAAAATCCTGGACGCTGCCAGGTACGGACTCAGGCCGGGCGGTCGCATAAGTCTTATTTATCCTGCTGACAGATTGGCTCACCTCATCAGCTCGATGCGTTCGGCACGCCTGGAACCCAAACGGCTACAACTGATCCATCCCGGTCCAAATTCACAGGCCCGCTTGGCATTGGTTGAAGGATGCAAAGATGCCGGTGAGGAACTGAGCATTCTGCCTCCCCTTTTTCTGAACTGAGCAACAGGCAAGATTTCTCACTGTCCGTCTATTTTTTTTTCCTGGAGCAAGACTTTAAATAAAGCCTCTTGAAAGACTCTCTGAGTTCCTGGTCCTCCATGGACTTAAACAATTCATCTGCCTTGGCCAGGTCATCCTCTGAGCAGGACGCCAGATGACCTTCTTTTTTGCCTTTTTCATCCCTCTCTTTCAATATAAAAGAGGCCCTTGTCCTTTCGATGTCACCAAGCCTGAATTTTATGTCTTTTATTTGGGATTCTTCCGGAAGCAGGTCATTGAATCTCTTGATCAGTACAGTCTTCTGCATGTACAACTGATGCATCCAGACCGAGTCGGATACCACTATAATAAGGGTATCCCCCTCCATGAACCTGAGCGGCCACGCATGTACGGACACTGAAGGTCCTGCTATCTCCTCCCATAATGACCATATTTGGACCCTGGAAAACTTTTTTGACCAACCCTTTTTACGGGCCATCCTGGCAAGGATGTCAGACAGGCTATCTATTCTCCTATAATCGTTATGCCTGGTCATTTACCAACCCGGTAAATATAACATTGGCTGGAGCTGAACAAACGGCATTTTCCCCTCCACAGGACATAACTTATGTGAGGATACATATAGTTATCAAATCGCAATTTCCTGGGCAAGCTTATAACCGTTAGCCACGCAATCGTTAAGACTCACACCACCAACCCAGTTACACCTCACATAAAGAGACCCGAATTTTTTTAAAGAAGCGGCAAGCTCTTTTTCCAACTTCCCGTGCCCTATGTTGTATTGAGGTATTGCCTCTTTCCACTTGTAAATCCGGACGAATTCAGGCTCTTTTTTAAGACCGACAAGATCTCTGAGCTCTTTTTGGACTAGATGGGCAAGAGATTCATCATCCAGCTCTGCTAGCCTGGGGGCCCTAGCCCCCCCTACAAGGGACCTCAAAAGCGCGTAGCCGTTAGGGGCCCTGCCAGAAAATATCGAGGAATCCCAGAGTGTGCCCAGAATCTTTCTCCTTTCACATCCGGGACACAGGAAACCAAAGCCGTTCAGGCTGGACGCCACAGAATCGGTACGGACCCCAAAACAGACCACCGATACCGGCGGATAATATATCTTGGAGGCCAGGTGCGAGATTTCAGGGACATTCCCTTCAAGGATTTTGGCCGCTGACGGGGCCGGACATGAAAGCACTACATGGGTGGCCTCAAAGATATCCCCACTTTCTGTGACTACCTGCCAAATAGATCCTTTTTTCTCTAAATGTTTCACCCGTTGCCCCAGATGGAGATCCTTTTTAAGAGCTGTGCTAAGGGCCTCTGTCAGCTCGCTCATGCCTTGTGTAAATGAAGTAAGGGTTCCCCCTGGCCCTGCTCCCGGACCTTTCCCGCCTTTTTTCCTGGCCTCTTGCTGGAGCCGCAGCATGGCCCTTATGAGACTGCCATAGTCCCTTTCAAGTTCATGTATCCGTGGAAAACAGCTTTTCAATGAAAGTTTTTCAGGATCACCTGCATAGATTCCCGTGGCCATGGGGTCTATCAGCCATTTAAACGCGTCATTTCCAAGCCTTCTTCGGGCAAAATCAGCAAGAGACTCATCCTTGTCCATGTCTCCCTTCGGAATGAAGGGCTCCATAAGTACCCTCAATCGACCAAAAGGAGACAAAAGAGAGGAGAACAAAAACGAAGGAGGAGATTCTGGTAACGGCTCCAAGACACCTTTTTTAACCACAAACCTCTTCCGTGCGGCATCGTTACTGCGCAAGGGAGCTAATCCCAGGGACTTGGCGAGATTTAGCGTGGATGGCTTGTTGTCAAGTACGCCGTTTACCCCTCTTTCGCACAGGAATCCTCCTTCCTTGTCTGTCCATGCCTTTCCTCCCGCCCTTTTTTCCGCCTCCAAAACCACAACTTCCCAGCCTGGTTTCATCTCCTTTAGAAACTTGGCAAAGGAAAGCCCGGACATACCGCCTCCAATAACGACTACACGAGCCATCTTACCTCCTTGAGCTTGGAAGCTGCGAGATCATAAAGGGCGTCCAAAAAAACGGGATCATCGTTCAGGGCTGGAGCCCTGAAAAGCTGCACCCCTTCATTTCTCATCATCTCACCATAGAGCATGTCAATCTCATAGAGGGTTTCCACATGGTCAGACACAAAACTGATGGGTAAAACTACGATTCTTTTTTTCCCTTTACGCGCAAGTTCCATCAAAAGATGATCTGTCGCTGGTTCCAGCCATTCCACCGGTCCGCTTCTGCTCTGAAAACACAAGACTCCCTTTACTCCAGTCACTGCCTCTAGTCCTTCAATTGTGCGTTCCAGATGCCTGACATAGAGATCACCCTCTTCGATCATCTTTTTGGGAAGGCTGTGGGCGCTATAAACCAGGGCAAAGTCTGGGGAATGATGACAGGTTTCAGGATCCAATCCGGCCAACTCTATTCCCTTTAACACCGTACCTGCCAGACTTTTTACATATCCCGAATGGTCGGGGAAACTTTCCACGACAGCCGTCTCCAACCCCAATCTCTTTGCACTCACTTGAAAATCATTGATCGACGAGCCACTGGTTGCCCGGCTGTAATGTGGATAAAGAGATACCGCCAGGACCTTCCTGATCCCTTGGTTACGCAACTCCGCCAGGACATCCGGAGTCCTGGGATGGTAATAACGCATACCGACTTTGCAGGGGACGTGGACACCGAGATTATTTTCAAACCTTTGTCTGACCCCGTCTGCCTGGGACAGGGTTATAGGAGTAAGGGGGCTTTTTCCACCAATCTTCTTATAACATTCCCTACTTTTTGGGGCCCTTTTTTTGGCTATAAACCACGCTATGGGACGTTGCAAAAAAGCAGGTCCCAACCTGATTATCTCCCTGTCGGAAAAAAGCTGATAAAGAAAGGGCCGCACTGCTTCGAGCGAGTCCGGCCCTCCCATATTTAAAAACAAAATTCCAAAATCAGGATGACAGTTCATGTACCAGATCAACCAAAAGCTTTGCCTTCTCCGGCGGGATTTCAGGTAATATCCCGTGACCCAGGTTAAATATGTGGCCCTTGGCCTTTTTACCCTGATCCAGGATGCCAGCCACCTTTTGCCTAAGCTGCTCTTCCGTCATAAACAGGGCACATGGGTCAAGATTTCCCTGAAAGACAACCTGATCTCCCAGGATGGACAAAGCAGTATCTATTTCAGTCCGCCAATCCAGGCCTATAACGTCAGGACAAAGGGCACCAACTGATTCTAGAAGGTGGCCCCCATTCAATACAAAATATATGCGTGGTATGGACCTTTCCTTTAGACTATCCAAAATCCTGGCCACATAGGGCGCCACGAACTTTTCATAATCAGCGCGGGAAAGTATTCCAGCCCAGGTATCGAACACCTGTACAGCCTGGACCCCTGCATCTATCTGGGCCGATAGATAAGCTATAGTTACTTCAGTGACAAGGTCCATCAGATCGGAATAAAGATCAGGGGATTCATACATCATGCGCTTTGTATTAACAAAGTTTTTTGATGATCCCCCCTCTATCATGTAGGTGGCAAGGGTAAATGGTGCACCTGAAAACCCTATCAAAGGCACCTTGTCTTTTAACTCTCTTCTCAGTATCCGCACGGTTTCCAATACGAAAGGGACATCAGATTCAGGTTCAATGGAAGACAATCTCTTGAGTAAAGAACGAGATCTGATGGGCGGGTCCAAGATAGGTCCCTTTCCCTCTGAAAAAGAAAGACGTAACCCCATTGGCTCCAACGGGATCAAAATATCCGAAAACAATATCGCTGCATCAACACCGAGAACATCGACCGGCTGAATGGTAACCTCAGCCGCCAGCTCTGGCGTTTTACAAAGGGTCAAAAAATCTGTTCTCCCCCTGACAGCTTGATATGCAGGAAGATATCGTCCCGCCTGGCGCATAAGCCAGACCGGCACCGGATGAACTTTTTCTCCTCTGCAGGCCCTCAAAAACGCGTCATTCATCCCTAGTGAACCTCCTCCTTCCTCAAGAGGAACTCTTTTCCTCTAACCGCCGGGGGATATAGCTGCAAAACGGCTCTTCTGCAAGATAATCTCCCCGTACCGCATAAGCTCTAGCCCTACACCCGCCGCAAACTCTTATATATTCACAAGCTCCACACTTTCCCTTGTATCCTGCAAAGTCCCTCAGCTCCTTGAAAAGAGAACTGTTTTCCCAGATGTACTTCAGGGACTGTTCTTTGATATTACCTGCTGATACAGGGAAATAACTGCATGGAAGAACGTTGCCATCAACGTCTATCAATACAATCAACTGACCTGCAAGACACCCTTTGGCACCACCTGTTGAAAATTTAAGGGTGCGGTGGGCCACCTTGCCACCTTCCTCCTTGGCCTTTTGAAGCCTGATGCGATAATAGTGAGGCGCACAGGTGGGCCTTACAAGCAGATCTTCCTCGCCTTTTTCCATCTCATAATGCCAACCCAGGAGCGACTCATAATCCTCTGGACTGATCAGCTCCTCAAGGATGTCTTCTCCCCTGCCTGTGGGAACTATCATGAACATGTACCAGGCCGTTGCTCCCAATTCCTTGGCCAGCCTGTAAACCCTTGGAATCTCCTCCTGATTCCTCTTGGTAAAAGAGGAATTTATCAGGAAATCTATCCCGTGTTCCTTGAACAGCCTGGCTGCCCGCACGGTTCCTTCGAAGGCCCCTGGCTGCTGCCTGAAATCGTCGTGGACCTTGGAGGTGGATCCGTCGAGACTCAAGGATACCATCTTTATTCCGGCTTCCTTGATGTTTTTACATACCTCCGGCGTTACAAGGGTACCATTGGTGGCAAGGCACATCCTGAACCCCTTACTGGTACCGTAATTGGCGATATCAAACACGTCCTTTCTCAGTAGGGGCTCGCCTCCCGAAAGCACGATCACGGGGCTCGCAAAAGTGCCAATGTCGTCCAGAATCCGGTAGGCTTCTTCTGTAGGAAAATCCGGATGGCCCTTAGCTTCCATTTCAGAAGAGGACCTGCAGTGAACACAATGCAGGTTACATCTTCTCGTAATCTCCCATGCTATCCATTTGAGTTCAAAATCCATAGAGGCAAACTACCATTTAGTACTATTTGTGGCAATCCCAAAGTAACACAAGGGAACCTCTTAAGACCGCCCTTTTGCCCGATGATCGCGTTGCTCGCAGGCGAAAAATGCTCACTTACCCAAGAGTATGCCGCGCTTTCGGGTTTGTTAACTTGACTCAGCGCACTCCCACTCCCTTGGAGTGCATTCATTACAGCGCCTCCTCGCGCCTTACTTCTAGAAAAAAATCTAATTTTTAGAGGGTCTTACCAGTACAACTTGTGATTAAAAATATCCTCCTCCCTGTGACCATTTTAAGTCAGAGGTCGGATGGCAGATCCTTTATAAAAGTCACAAATTCCTGGGCCAGGGGAGAAAGGGTTCTTCTCCTGTTTGTGACCAGATAAAATTTTCGTGAAAGGTCAACGCCCTCAAGCAAGGAGAAGGATAACAGTCCATGGCTGACATCATCTGCCACGGCCCTCCTGGATATTATGGCCAACCCCACACCCGCCTTTACGGCCTGCCGGACCGATTCAGTGCTTCCCATTTCCGCTACTACGTGCAAATAGTCAACACCAGGAAATCCGGCCTCTTTAAACGCGTGTTCAGTAGCCATCCTTGTACCGGAGCCCTTTTCCCTCACTATGAAAGGCTCTGAGGCGATTTCCGAAAGTCTTACCGATGATGAGCCAAAAAACCTGTGTCCTCTAGGCACCACCAGGACCAGTTCATCATCAAAACAGGGCTCAAAAAACAGTCCAGTTTTTTTAATCACGGCCCCTACCATTCCAAGCTCAACATCCCCATTCTGGACCTGGTCGGTAATAGATGATGTGTCTCCTATGCGAAGGGTCACGTGGGCATCAGGCCTCCCTTTTTTGAAATCACCAATCAGCCTGGGGAGTAAGTACTGACCGGGGATATTGCTCCCCCCGACATCGAGTTCCCCTTTGCCGCCCTCTAAAAAGGCGGCCATCTCCCTTTCCGCCCTGTCTGATATTTTCAGTATTTCCCTGGCAAAGGGATACAGTCGCTCTCCCGCCTTGGTAGGCACAACTTCCTTGCCGGACCTGTCGAAAAGCTTGGTACCAAGCCCTTCCTCCAGTCCCTTTATATGTCCACTGACAGTAGGTTGAGTAAGAAAAACCTTTTTTGCCGCTTTGCTGAAACTTCGCGTCTTCCATACTGCCACAAAAACCTGAAGCTGGCGTATATCTAACAATGGAGCCCCCTAAAAAATAGAGTAGCCATATTTTATCCTACATATAAGCATAAACTTCAATTCAAATTTTTTTATATAGCATATCCAAGGCCCGAAACTGTGCTATAATACGCTGTTAAAAAAATTATAACACTTATAGCAACCGGGCACTTAACATGATTTTTTTCACAAAAAAGTTTTGCTAAAAAATCAATATAGGCTAAAATTTTGCGGCCTTGCGCAAAATCACGAAATAACAGGGAGGGGAGATCGTCCATGCCGGATTTTATCAGATCAGAATCGAGAGTAACTGCTCCACTTTCGCTGTACTTTGCCATGACAATAGCTATCATTATTGGGCTTGGAACGGGTTGCCGGGACTCGGCGTGGGGAAAGGAACCTAGGTATGTGGGCACAAAGGTATGCGCAGAATGTCATGAAGGTCCTTATAACAATTTCACACAATTTGCGAAAAAGGCAAATTCCTTCAAGGCAGTTGAGAAGATGAAGGACGGACTCACTAATGACGAACTTAGGCAATGTTACACATGTCATACCACTGGCTACAATAAGCCAGGGGGGTTTGTCAGCGAAGAAAAAACTCCAGATATGAAAAACACGGGATGTGAGGTATGCCACGGTCCCGGATCGATACATGCAGAAAGCGGAGATCCAAATGATATCAAGGGAAAAGGCAAAATGGATCTAACTATCTGTAAACAGTGCCATACCGATGAAAAAGTAGCCGCCTTCAACTTCAAGCCTCTTCTTCACGGCGGAGCCCACTAGGAGGTAAATATGTCTTTTGATTGGTTACCAAAACCTAAAGGAATTGGAATCAGGATACTGCTTCCCACCGTCTTCTTCTTTATTGCCGGCACCGTATCTATGCTGGCTTTGCATTACTGGGCAATGAAAAATTTAGCCGATGCCAACAATGTTGAGCAGGCGGATATGCTTCTTGACTCCGTTCGCGCAGCTATCAACAAGCCCATGACAGAAGGAGATGACAAGGCTATCCGCCACATTGTCGAAGATCTCAGGAAGTACGCGGACGTCTTCCTGATTGACAATAAGGGTGTAGTCACCTATGCGCCCTCACCTGAAATGTCGGGGAAAAACATTTGGTCCCTTGTGGATACCACGCTTAAAGAACAGGGGAACCTGGCCCTCCAGGGCAAAGGTTCCTTTGAAGAACCTATAATAAAGGTCTTAAAGAATGGGGATGAAGGCCATATTTTAGGTTTTGAGGCAATAAAAAATGAAGCATCATGTCAACACTGCCACGGGAAGAAAAGAAAGATATTGGGCGCAATCATAGTAAGGCATGACATATCGGACATAGTTCAAATCGAGAAAAAGAGTAACTATCTGTTCATGGGAATCGCAGTGGGGGCATTGGCCATAGTAATTCCGACATTAATATTGATCCTCAATATCGTCGCCATCCGCCCAATAAGAGAACTTGCCCTCAGAATGAAAAATCTCTCTACAGGAGAAGCCGATTTAACCCAGAAGCTGGATGTCAAAGCCATTGACTGTGCAGGAATAATGAAATGCAATGCACCAGAATGCCCGAGCTATGGCAAAGAGTCACATTGCTGGCAGGAAGTGGGAAGTTTCTCCCAAGAGACACGCTGCGTTAAGCTCCAAAGCGGCGAACACAAAAGTTGTGAAGATTGTATAGTCTTTGAGGAGGCAATCAAGACAGAGGTGGACGAGGTATCCACATTTTTCAATGCATTTATCTGCCGAGTTAGAGACCTGATCGCAAAGGTCATGAAAAATGCGGAACAATTAAGTGTTGAAGCAATTCAGGTAAAAAAAGAGGCAGAACACATGGAAAACCTGGCGGAAGAAGCACGATCTGAATCCAGGGAGGTGACACAGTCGGCTGAAAATACCAATCATATGGTTGCTGGTGTCGCTGCCGCCATGGAGGAGATGACTGCCACCATTTCTGAAATCGCGCAAAACACCGACGAGGCGCGACGAGTAGCCCTGGAGGCAAATCAAGAGGCACAAAACGCACGTGATGTCATAGAAAGTCTGTTAAAATCCGCATCAAAAATAGGGGAAGTAAGCAAACTAATAGGTTCAATCGCAGAACAGACCAATCTACTCGCCCTGAACGCCACCATAGAAGCTGCCCGTGCGGGTGAAGCGGGCAAGGGTTTTGCCGTCGTAGCCAACGAAGTGAAAGAATTGGCATCACAAACAGGCGAATCAGTCACTGAAATTGATGAAATAGTATCCACACTTCAAAACGAAGCAAAACGCGCCACAGAAGCGGTGCAACACATAGTAGAGGTTATCCAAAGGGAGGCTGAACTTTCCGATAGCGTGGCGGTAGCCGTGGAGGAGCAGACTGCCACTACAAACGAAATCAGCAGTAATGCCCAAAACGCGAGCCAGGAAGTATCTCAAATGGCAGAAAAGAGTCAGACCATTTACCAAGCAAGCTCCAATAACCTGGAGGGGGCGCAAAAGGCCAGAGAGGCGGCAGATCGCCTGGAAAAGCTCTTTCAGGAACTGAAATGCCTTTTACAGGAATTCAAAATATAACGACAAAAAGGGCGTGCGGATTTCACACGCCCTTTTTTATATCACTCTATCTCTACAAATTTAGAACCGGGAGTTGAGCATACCCTGCATTTTTCCGGTGCATTCCCTTCAACCGTGTAACCACATACCGGACATACCAAAATATCCCCGGCCGGGGCATCCATTCCTTCCTTAACGTACATCAAGGCACGCTCGAAAAGGGCCGCATGCACCTTCTCGGCTTCATTGGCATAAAAGAAAGATGTGTGGGCATCTTTGTCTCCCTCTTTTCTGGCTACTTCCAACATGTCAGGATACATGGTCTTAAACTCATAGCTCTCACCATGTATGGCTGCCAGGACGTTCTCCTCCGTAGTTTTAATCCCACCCATGGCCTTTAATTGATTAAGGGCGTGTACTGTTTCCGCCTTGGCGGCCGCCCTAAACATCTTACCGATCTGGCAAAATCCATCGTCATCGGCCTTTTCTGCAAAAGCAAGGTATCTCCTGTTGGCCTGAGATTCTCCAGCAAAGGCATCTTCCAACATTTCCTTTGATTTGCTCATAGAGCCCTCCATGTTTTTTAAAAAAGACTGTTTTTAAAGAACCAATCATTAAAATTGGACACCCTCTTGTATTATATAAAAAAATTAAATTTTTCTTAAGGAAAAAATAAGTTTCACAATATAATGGCTGAAAATATTCCTTATTTTTTAAAAACCTGGATTAATCTTACCAAAAAGTGGATATTCGAGCATATAGGTGGGTATGGCCCTTACAATACGAGTTGGCCGAAACAGATGGCATCACGACCAATTTGGTACCAGGCGTGAACCTGACCCATCTTTTCCCGTAACAAATAGGATTTTGAAACAAGGGTGTGGTTTACATACTCTTCCAGATGGCCTTCAACTCATTAACCATCTTCAAATCATCCCGGACGGATCTCCCCCTTACTGTCAAATAACCGCCTATTAGCATGGCGTCCGCCCCTGCCATGAAGGCCAATGTCTGAAAGTCTGCCAAAGCTGTTTCACGGCCACCGGCAATCCTGATCGGTTTGTCCTGGAGTATTATCCTGAATAGAGATATTGTCCTCAATATCTCCGGGATGGACAGGGGATTTTCTTTTTCAAGGGGTGTCCCTGGAATCGGCACCAATATATTGATAGGAACAGAATCCACGTCAAAATATGCCAGGGTCTCTGCCATCAGTACGCGCTCTTCTTCAGACTCGCCTATACCTATGATCCCCCCGGAACAAACCTCCAGCCCTGCCCTCTTGGCCGATTCCAGAGTTGCCAGACGTTCTTCATAGGTATGCGTGGTGACTACCTTGGGGAAGAAATCCCTGGAAGTTTCGAGATTATGGTGATACCTTGAAAGTCCGGCATCCTTCAATATCTTAAGGGCATCTTCACCTGCAATCCCGAAAGAAGCACATACCTTTATTTGTACTCTGTCTCTTATTGCCTCTATATATGGGGCAAGCCTTTCCGCGTCTTTCGCCTCTATTCCACGACCGCTTGCCACCATGCTGAACCTGCTTGCCCCGCAGGCCTTCGCCTCCCTGGCCTTTTCCACCACTTCATCCAACGGTCTCAATGGATAAACCGGGGTGTCGGTCTTGTAACGGACAGATTGCGCACAGAAGCTGCAATCTTCTGAACATCCTCCTGACCTCACATTCATTATTGAGCAAAGGGAAAAGGCGTCCTTCCTGAATTGCAACTTTATGGACAGGGCCTCGGCCATCAGCTCACCAAGGCCCAACTTCATATATTTCTTTATTCTATCAGATAACCTTTCCATGCCACCTTTTACACTTGCGAATCAAGGAGCGCACTTGAAATGGAGCTGCGGGTACGATCGATTATATCTTCAATCTGGTCGACCGTGGTACACAAAGGCAGAAAAAGATATGTGACATTTCCCAAGGGCCTCAAGATCACTCCATTTTTAAGACCTTCCAGATAAACCCTCCAGCCAGCACGATACTCAAAGGAATATGGTTCCCTGGTGGATCTATCCCTTACCAGTTCGAATCCAGCTACCATTCCGATGCATCTTACATCACCTACACAGGAAAGTTCGCCGATATCCCTGGCACCTTTTTCAAGGGCGGCAACCTTTTCACCAAGTCCTTCCATAACCCTTTCCTTCTCAAAGACCTCCATTGATCCCAAAGCGGCCGCGCATGCCAGCGGATTTCCCGTGAAGGTGTGCCCATGGAAAAAGGTCCTGCCTTCCGAATAATCTCCATAGAAGGCATTGAAGATCTCATCTGTGGTGACCGTTGCCGCCATGGGGAGATATCCGCCAGTAAGGCCCTTTGAAAGACAGATAAAATCGGGCACTACTCCGGTCTGTTCCAGGGCAAACATGGTTCCCGTTCTTCCAAAGCCTGTGGCCACCTCGTCAAAGATCAGGTGTATAGAGTAAGGCCTGATGAGGGCCGCCAGCCTCTCAAGATATTTCGCGGGGTAGACGATCATACCCCCTGCCCCCTGAAGAAGTGGCTCCACTATTACCGCGGCAATCTTATCGTGCCCGTCTTTCAACAATGCTTCCAAGGGATCCAGACACTCGACTGAACAACCATCACTCTTTTGATCCATAGGACAGCGGTAACAGTATGGCGAGGGTATCCTGTAAGATTCAAAGGTCAGGGAATCAAAAGGCCCCTTGAAGTCAGGCACGCCTCCAAGGCTCATGGCCCCTATGGTATCTCCATGATATCCGCGCTCAAGGGAAACTATCTTTTCTCTCTTCTTCTCTCCAACCAGCTTCCAGTACTGAACAGACATCTTCACTGCCACTTCGCAGGCAGTGGAGCCATTGTCTGAATAAAATACCCGTGACAGCTTGGTTGGCAAAAGCTTTACAAGTTTTTCCGCCAGGAAGACACCTGGTTCGTGAAGCGTGTTTGCAAAGTGTACCTGTTCAAGATGGTCCAGTTGTTTTTTTATGGCATTCTTTATTACGGGATGATTGTGTCCATGGAGGATACACCACCAAGAAGAGATGGTATCGTAATAGCGGGTTCCATCCATATCAAACAAGAAAACCCCTTCACCACGCTCAACACATAGAGGGTCGCTTTCCTCATAGTCCTTCATCTGCGTGTATGGATGCCACAATATCTGTCTGTCCAGCTGGAGAATTCTTTCTTTTCTTTCGTTCATATCTAATACCTAATAAGTAATAAAGAGACAGCCGTAATAACCGTGCATATATTTCAGCCCATAAAGATACTCGGCTTTACCTGTTTCTTCCACTTAAGGAAACCTTAAGACCGGGAGAACTTTATATGGGAAAGAAGCTCGGATGCGAATGGCTCTACCACGGGACATGCCTCGTGGACTTCTTTTCTATGCGGGATAATCCCAAAAACCCTTATTCCGGAGACCTCTTCGATGGTTCTCTTGTTGTCGTTAATGATATCCGGATCATCCTGTTGCGTAGTGTTGAGAATAACCCCCAGGACATCTATATCCCTTCGCAAAAGGGCCTCTATGGTGAGCAGGGTATGATTCAGGGTTCCAAGGCCGCTTCTTGCCACGATCAGAGTTGGGATATCCAGTTCAGATACAAGGTCTGCCAACAGAACTTCCCTGGAAATTGGAACCAACACCCCGCCTACTCCTTCAACTATAAGGAGTTCGTGTCTTTTGCGCATGGACAGGAACACCGCCCTTAATCTCTCCATGTCGACTCTTTTGCCCTCTAACTCGGCGGCCAGATGCGGAGAAGCTGGAAATTCAAAACAATAGGGACTTTCCATGGAGCCCGGAATGGCTATCCCCTCAATCCCGGCCTTTTCATAGATGAACTGACAATCTTCAGATAATGTGCTGTTACCTGTGCTCACCCACTTCTGCACCCCGACATCTATCCCCTTGGCCTTCCAAATCCTCGCCAGGCATGCGGTTACAAAAGTCTTTCCTACTCCTGTGTCAGTACCTGCAATAAAAATAACCATCACTGTTTCCTGCCTAAAATGAAAAACACCTCATAGGTTGCAACAATACCACCATAGGCATTCGTGTATCTTTGTTCAATTTTCCTGAGGCCTGCCCTGCTTCTAAAAAGAACCCTTTTTTTACCCTTCGGGGCCACCCCTGTCTTTTTAAGGCTTGTTAAAAAACCCTTAAGATCTGGATAAGTTCTCTTCACAACTCGTTTCTCCAGCCCGATGTCTGGAAAGGAGGCAGAGAATGTCTCAACCAGAGCCTGTTCATCTGGAAACGTATGGGGAGGAAGCAATGCGTCCTGTCCTGCCACTTCTTCCAAAACATTTTCCAATTCAAAAAGAGAGTTGGAACCAAAAAGTGCGCATGCTATCACTCCTCCCGGTCTCAGCATCTGTCTGCACCTGTGCACCATGCCATTCAAGTCCGAAAACCAGTGAAACACCCCGCTACTGGCTATAAGATCTAGGCAAGGCACATCTTCGCAAGTCAGTTCCTCCGCGTCCGCTTCAAGACATGTCAAGTTGTGGTATCCGGCCATAAGGCTTTTTGTCCTTGATATCATCTCGTGAACCATGTCCACCGCTATTATGCGGGATGGTTTGAAGATGTCGGCAAGCATCCTTGTAAAGGTTCCTGTGCCACAGCCTATGTCCATGATGATGTCATATCTTTGCCTTGGAATAGACGCCAGAAGGTGCCTGGCCACTTCAGACTGGACATCGGAATATGAATCGTAAGTATCGGCAGCCCTGGAAAATGACCTTTTTATATTGGCCTTGTTAATCATCAAACTTCCTTTTGAACTCCGGAGACAGAAAGGGCAGATGCCCTGCGCCTGGGATTATTTCAGGCCTGAGTCCTGGTACCAGCCTGGGCAGATCTTCTTTTGGCGCAATCATGTCCTTTTCCCCATGAAATATCCTTACTGGAATTTGCTGGCATACAGATAGATCCAATTCCCTTTTTTCCAGGAGTCCCAGGCCTTGTTCGAGCAACCTTTGACTCCACTTGGAGATAAACGCTGTCTGAAAGCGCATCCGGAAATATTCTAGCCCCTTCCTATTTCCCCAGAAACAGAGCCTGTAAAAATAGGTAAGGGCTGCTGTCTTGTCCCTTTCAAGCCTTTTCCTTAACTCATCCATTTCACTACCTTGATATCGGGATCGCACAGAAACAAGAAAAAGGCTCCTCGTCCTGTCAGGATACATCTTAAGGAAATCGAGCACGTAGAAGGCGCCGAGAGACCAGCCCAACAAGAAAACAGACGGCACTCCAAGCGAATCCAGGAAAGATGCAAGATCTTTGCATGTGTAACATAAAATGGGGTCTTCAGGGATAATGAAATCATAAGGGATATCCATGTCCAGAAAAATATCCCCGAGAAAACCCCAGCCAGGAGCCAAAAAAATGGGATTTTTCTTACCCCGATCTATCAGTCTAAAGGACACTGCAAAATGCCTCTACAAGACGAGATATATCCTCAGCACTATGATGAGAAGTCACGGACAACCTGATTCTTGCAGTACCACGGGGAACCGTCGGCGGTCTTATCGCACGGACGTAGAACCCTTTTTCAGACAGCACCTTTGCCACTTTTAAAGCCAGGCTGCTATCACCTAAATATACCGGGACAATATAGGAACGTGATGTCATGTCAATATCCAGCCGCTCCATCAACGCCTTTCTCAGGGATGAAGCCCTTTGAAAGAGTATCTTCCTGCGATAAGAATCCCGCTGCACCACCTTGATACTCTCTATATTGCCTCCCACAACTGAGGGGGGAAGGGCGGTGGAAAATATGAACGAGCGGGCCCGGTTGATCAAATAATCCCTGATCTTGCTGGACACTGCGGCAAAGGCTCCGTACCCCCCCAGCGCCTTACCAAAGGTGCCAACCATGACATCAACACTACGGGCGAGGCTGCGGGTAACAAGCCCTTCTCCCCTTCTCCCGTAACATCCGACTGCATGGGCCTCATCAATCATCAGGACAGTTCCGTAACGCTCTTTCAATTGTATAAGGCCCTTTATTGGAGCGATATCTCCATCCATGCTGTAAAGACTTTCTGCCACTATCAACTTTTTTCCCTTTTTCGCCCTATATTTTTTCAGTAGATCCTCAAGATGATTTAAATCGTTATGGGCAAACCTGAAAAAACGTGCGCCGGAAAGGCGAATCCCGTCAATTATGCTGGCATGGACATATCGATCCGCAAAAATATAATCTCCTCGTCCACAAATGGCTGATATAATGCCCACATTTGCCAGGTAACCGCTGCCAAAAAGCAACGCGTTCTTAGTACCCTTGAAGTCAGCAATGTACCTTTCCAGCTCCTGATGTAAGACAAGATCTCCGCTCATGAGCCGGGCTGCTCTGCTACCCACACCCCAAGCCCTTGCAGCCTCAATTGACGCGGAGATCACGGATTCATGGTCGGAAAGGCCAAGATAATCATTAGATGAAAAATCGACAAGGTTACGGCCTTTAATGACAACAGCCATTTTGTCTCTTTTTTCTACCGTGGACAGGGTACGGACAAGGGCATCCCTTTCAATTGTGTATAACTCTTTAGAGGTATCCATAAACTCCTTCCCTGGAGATAATGTATGTATACTTAATTTATAATAAGATCATAAAAAGCAAAGATAGAATAGAGGGTGGTCCTGATTGTCCACAAATCCGGTTGATCTGAATAGCAATACCTGGTTCTTGTCACCTTGATCCTTTAGATATGGCCGGACCGTATTAACCACAGGCAAAAAAACCCCCTTGCTTTTGGTGCAAGAGGGAATGGCACAACATTTTTTTAGAGGTGACCCCTTATTTATTTTTAAATACCTTTAGTTTGTCTCGTTTCCGGCCTGTCATCTATGTTGTGCACCAACTCTGACACCTGAATACCCAGAGAAACACACTGTTTGCCAAGCATACAGGCATCAGCCTCTTGAGGCTCTAAATAGGTATCAAGTTTTTTGCCATTCCTTTCCAGGTGTACAATCCACGCCTTTTGGGCCTTGTCATACTCAACATCCACGTCGATTTGACATTCCCCAATGTCTGGATAAATCTCATGAATCTTTTCGCACAGAGCCTTTTTGTCAATCATGAAACGACCTCCTTCCTTCTGTTAGAAAAATTATAAGAAAGCTGATACTCTAATAAAAGTGACCTTATAAAAGGATATGCTTGTTCCAAGGAATGGGCAAGAAGATCTTATTGAATGAAATAACAAAACTCTACTCGCCATTCCGTGTTCCGGGTAGTAGGCGAGTAGAGTTTAATTCGGTAATTAAGGGGGGGGTACTATTTCAACTAGGCTGGACAGGCGGGTGCTATTGCCGTCTCGGAAACAGGTGAAAGCCTTGGCACCTCCCATGAGGGACAGGTAGTAGTATACTTCCAGGCATAAGGACGGCTTATAATCTCCTGGTTAAGGAGATGGTGCAATGTGTGACCGCTTCTAACAGAAGCAACCTTTGCCATCAGCGGAGCCCCGAGAAGATATAGGTCACCTATCAGATCAAGTACTTTGTGACGCACAAATTCGTCTTCAAATCTGAGCCCCTCTTTGTTTAGTATCTCCTCATCCCCAATCACAATGGCGTTCTCCAAGGAACCTCCGAGGGCGAAACCATTCTGACGAAGCATCTCAACTTCTTTCAGGAATCCGAAGGTCCTGGCCTTTGCTATGTGACGCTTAAACAGACTCGAGGATATCTTTGTGCTAAATTGTTGCTCTGCAATCAGGGGATGGGCAAAATCGATCATAAAAGAGATCTCTAGACAATTACTGGGCTCAAGACAGATACTGCTCCCGCCAGACGTCACGGTTATAGGCTCCAGGAGCTTTATAAAACGCTTAGACTTTTTCTGGATTTTAAGCCCCGCCCGCTGGATACCGTAAACAAATGGAGCTGCACTGCCATCCATTGCAGGAACCTCGGGTCCATCTATTAATACCCTGGCATTATCCACTCCCAACCCTGCAAAGGCTGCCATTAAATGTTCTATAGTCCCAACAGTTACGCCATCCTTGCCTACGGTGGTAGCCAAGCTAGTGTCTGTTACGAATTCGCTCCTACAGGGTATCTCCACGCTACGACCTACATCCGTTCGTACAAAGCAAATCCCTGAATCAGCTGGAGCTGGCTCAATAACTATGGTCACCTTCTTTCCTGAGTGAAGGCCTATGCCAGAAAACCTGGCCGGTTTTTTTAAGGTATATTGAAAGCTTTTCACTTTATATTGTCTCCATGTCTGCCGTCTTTTCGCACGCGCTTGTATAGCAAGCAAAAAAAATGCCAAACTCCCACCAACTTTTTTTTGATGTAATTTTAGTATATTACCGAGCAGAGACAAAATCAGTCACAATCATAAAGACTTAAACGTCCCTTTGATTAAAGGCAGGAAAGACAAAAAAGTCGCTATCAATGCCCCCGAAGGGTGCATGCCTGTCCGCGGCGGAGTAACAAATCCCTTGGGGCATTAATACTGCTCATGTATTTCACTCATCACACACCGTATCGCCTGACCTTTAAATACAAACAGTCTATTTCCGTAGATCTCACGCATATTGCTGGCCAAAGGCCCCCAAACATGAAGATCTGTTGCAGTGGCGGGTATATTAGCGGCTACTTATCCTTGAAACTCGCGGACTAGCAAAAGGCAGGACAAAAATGACAATGATTTTTTGGCAACAAGGGGGAATCTTCAAAAAACTCACGATCCGGAATTGTCCGTAGAACAGAAAGGGACGAGACAAAAGCCATTTCAAGTAAACCGTGCCCTCCAGACAGATACTCTGGAAAGGACCAGCCTGGTTCCAGGCTACAGATCCAACGATAGGGCTCTTAAACTATGTACTCAACCCCAGCCTTCTAAGGGCCTTTTCATCCTTGGACCAATCCTTGAGCACCTTCACCCACAGTTCCAGATATACCTTCTTGTCCCAAAGATGCTCCAGCTCTTCTCGGGCCATTCGCCCAATTTTCTTTAAAAAGCTACCACCTTTGCCTATCAATATCCCCTTTTGGGAAGACCTTTCCACAAATATGGTGGCCCGAATCTTTATAAGATCCTTGTCAGGGACTTCTTTTATTTCTTCCACATCAACAGCAGTAGAATAAGGTATTTCCTGTTTTGCCAACAAAAAAACCTTTTCTCTTATAAGCTCAGCGGCTATTTCCTCCCTGGACTGATCCGTTATGGTGGTACCATCGTAGTATTGAGGGCCATCGGACAAAAGACGCAGTATCTCATCTAGGACCCTGTCAGCTCCATCTCCATACTTGGCTGATACAGGGATAATTGCTTCAAAGGGAAAGGCATGTCTAAACTCTTCTATAATGGGCAAAAGGTTCTCTTTAGCGACCTTGTCCACTTTGTTCAGTACCAATATTACCGGCCGACCTACCTCTCTCAACAGGTCGATTATGCCCAACTCTTGGCTTCTTTCGCGTCTGGTTACGTCCACTAGCAAAAGGACCACGTCTACCCCGTAAAGGGCCTGTGTAGCCCATTTGACCAACATCTTGTTAAGGAGACGCTTTGATTCATGAATACCCGGGGTATCCACAAACACTATCTGATAATTGTCTCCTGTCAGTATGCCTCTTATCTGACGCCTGGTGGTCTGAGGCTTTGGCGTGGTGATAGCTACTTTTTCTCCCAGTAGCTGATTAAGAAGAGTCGATTTGCCTACGTTGGGCGCACCTACGATCGCTACAAAACCAGATTTAAAAGGATAATTTTGTGAAGGGGGATGCGGGTCTGTGTCCATCTCCATGCTCATTCTATAAAAGTTTGCAAGGCCTTGCTAGCCGCTTCTCTCTCAGCTTCCTTTTTACTTTTTCCCTCTCCTTTGGCCATCAACTTGCCCCGGAGATACAGGGCCACCTTAAATTTTCTTTGATGATCAGGGCCCGACACCTGTTCAAGAACATACTCAGGCACTGTATGAAATCTTGCCTGGGTTATCTCTTGCAAGATTGTCTTGTAATCCTGAACCTGTCCAGTCCCGTAAGCCTCATCTATAATATCTTTAAAATATCTTGTAATCAAAGTAAAGATGGGTTCAATGCCTCCGTCAAGATACATCGCCCCCAAAAGCGCTTCAAAGGAATCGGACAAAATGGAAGGTTTTTTCGCTCCTCCACTCCTTCTCTCCCCCCTGCCAAGTCGTATACAATTCCCTAGACCTATCCTAGAGGCCTGCTTTGCAAGCTGGCTCTCATTTACCAAATAGGCCCTCATCCTGGTCAACTCTCCCTCACTGCACTTTGAAGCAAACCTTTCATAGAGAAGATGGCTGACTACAAGTTCCAGGACCGCGTCGCCCAAGAACTCAAGCCGTTCGTTGTCCTTGACATTCCCCGAACATTCCACGGCATAGGATTTGTGGGTCAGGGCCTGCTCGAGCAATTCCTGATTTTTAAAATGGTACCCTATTGTAGACTGGAGGAGATCTAAGTTACTTTTATCTTGTTCCATTTATGTCTTTGCAACAACCGGTTAAATAAACTCGTAGTTTACAGCGTCACAGAAAGTCAATCACTTCAATAAATATAGCGGTGCAAGGCTTATTAAATCATCAAAGAAGGCTGCACCGCAACAGATCGCACCTTTTGTTACCCCGGCAACTGATCAAACTTCTGTTTTTCCTCTTGCCCTAATATGTTAGCTGTAATGCTTTTTGTACCAAAAATAGAGAGACACAACAAGTCGACCACTCCTTGTTATTGAACAGCATGTGCTTGAACCGCCGTTCAAAAACGTCGTACGCTTCCATGTATTGGTCCGATTGCCCAGTTGGCTCTTTTTTTCAATCCCTAATTTAGACAGCCATCGCGTTTGCTGAAGTTGTAAGGCATAAAGACAGGCAGGGACACTCCCAGTCTTCAACTACTTGACAACACAGGAAAATGGGGAAAACCGGCAGTCCCATGTGACTTCATCCTAAAAAAGCCGGTTGAGTAAAGAATTCTCTTCCATTATCACTAAGTAACTCTCTTGTTTCGCAAATAAAAAAATTTCGGCAATTCAAGCGCGTGACACGGGATAATGACAGCAAAACCAGCCCAGTGGTCAAGAACCTGATTTTCCAGGGTTGCATGGTGGATTTGGCATATCGTTCTTGATTTAGTGGTCAGGTTTTGGCTATGTTATATGGAATCGTATCAAGAAAGGAAAAGGAAAAATGCGCAGCGACCAGATGAAAAAAGGTTTAGAAAGGGCTCCCCATAGGTCTCTCTTCAAGGCCATGGGGTATAGCGATGAGGAAATAAAGAGACCGCTTATAGGTATCGCCAATTCGTTTAACGAGATAATACCTGGACATATCCATTTAAGACAGATAGTAGATGCCGTGAAAGCGGGAATACGCATGGCAGGCGGTACGCCGGTAGAGTTCGGAGGGATTGGCGTTTGTGACGGAATCGCCATGAACCATCTCGGCATGCGCTACTCGCTTGCCAGCCGTGAACTTATTGCCGACTCAGTTGAACTTATGGCGCAGGCACATCCCTTTGATGGTCTTGTCTTGGTACCGAGCTGCGACAAAATAACCCCAGGCATGCTCATGGCCATGCTGAGATTGAACATACCCGCTATTGCCATTAGTGGGGGTCCCATGCTGACAGGAAACTGGCATGGCAAAAAAGTGAATCTCATCAGTGTATTTGAAGGAATCGGACAGGTAAAGGCAGGCTCTATGAGCGAAGCTGACCTGGGGAGCCTGGAGGATGAAGCCTGTCCCACCTGCGGCTCTTGCGCCGGGATGTTCACGGCCAACTCCATGAACTGCCTGACAGAGGCCCTTGGATTGGCACTTCCTGGAAACGGGACCATACCGGCTGTCACCGCAGCAAGGATTAGGCTGGCGAAACAAACTGGCATGCAGATAATGCAGCTTGTCAACTCAGGAATCAGGCCAAGAGACATAGCCACACCCCAGGCCTTCCGCAACGCCCTTGCCGTGGATATGGCCCTTGGCTGTTCTACCAACACAGTACTCCACGTACCTGCCATTGCACATGAAGCCCAGGTAGAACTTCCTCTGGACATCTTTAACGAAGTAAGCGTCAAGACTCCTCATCTGTGCAATCTCATACCAGCTGGGCCACACAGCCTTGAAGACCTCCACCTGGCCGGAGGAATCCAAGCCATCCTTAAAGAACTTACCAGCCTTGGGGTGATAGACACATCATGTATCACCGTTACAAGTGAAAGTGTCGACGCAAACATAAAAGATGCCGGCATCAAAAACCATGATGTCATCCGGCCCGTATCAGATCCCTATCATAAAGAAGGGGGAATAGCTATTCTCTATGGCAACCTCGCCCCAGAAGGCGCCGTTGTCAAACAGTCTGCCGTGGCTCAAGAAATGCTGATCCATAGAGGACCAGCCAGGGTCTTCGAATCGGAGGATGAGGCATATAATGCTATTCTCGACGGAAAGATAAAGCCTAAGGATGTCGTGGTGATACGCTATGAAGGACCCAGGGGAGGACCAGGCATGCCGGAGATGCTCTCTCCTACTGCCGCAATAGTAGGCATGGGGCTTGGCAAGGAAGTCGCGCTTATAACTGATGGCCGCTTCAGTGGTGGTACCCAAGGTGCTGCCATTGGACACGTTTCTCCCGAAGCGGCAGACGGAGGGCCAATAGGCCTGGTGGAAGAAGGAGACATGATTGAAATAGACATCCCTTCTCGCAAACTGAATATCCTTGTTGATGATGAAACTCTGAAACAACGAAAAAGAAACTGGACGCCCAAAGAGCCTAAAATTACCTCTGGATATCTAGGCAGGTATGCTACCATGGTAAGTAGCGGGGCTACAGGAGCCATTTTGAAGAAAAAATTGTAATCCTAAAGATTGTAACCTTATCGACAAGGAGGTTTTCCAATGGGCAATACCTGTAAACTTTTAATTCACGTTGCACAAAAGGAACGCTGGGGCGTGGCCATCACCAACGCCATCAATTTTCTCAAGACCGCCAAGGAAGGCGAAGACCTTAAGGTCAGAATCGTGGCAAATGCTGATTCAGTGACCATTATTCAAGAATGCAATAGAGAGCTCTTCGATCGTATGAAACAGCTTGCTATTGACGGCAATGACATCTTTTTCTGTGAGAATTCCCTTAACGCCTTTGAGATAGAGCGTAACCGGCTGCCAGATTTTTTAAAAACCGTTCCGGCCGCGATAAGGGCGCTTGCAGACCTCCAGGCGGATGGATGGATATACGTTCGGCCGTAGCTGATTAGCAAGTGTTGCCTGGGCCCTGTCTACAGTCTTTATATGAGCATCCGGTAGGAAACCATGTCAGATGCCAAAACTTGTAACACTCGGAGGCACTGATATTTTCCGGAGGGATACCCATTTTTTCACAGAAACGTTCAAGATTCTCTCTTCGGCCCGATATTACGTGATAGGACTGTTTCCTCCTGGAGTTGTAGTTTTCGTGGATGGCAATATTTCCTCGCTCGGCCCAGGCCACTGCCTGTGGTATTTCCCGTAGCGGGAAAAAACGTACCTGGAAATGTTCCTCCAAGGGTCCAATCAAATGGCTGATGTCAGGCAATGTTTTCTTTTTGCGAGGTGACACGGTCTTTACGAGCCTCTTACAACGTAGTATTTAGGTTCCTAGTCTCTGATCGGACACAAGGAAAATTGTCTTAAAACATTCTCAAAACAAAAGAAAGGGTCAAGATGACAAGAAGTGCCATCATAAAAAGGGCTACCAAGGAGACCAACATAGAGCTTAGACTGGTTTTGGACGGTTCCGGCAATTCAGACATCAATACGGGTATTCCTTTTTTCGACCATATGCTGACGCTGTGGAGCGTGCACGGATTTTTCGATCTTTGTATCAAGGCCACGGGAGACCTGGAGGTGGATGGGCATCACACAGTAGAAGATGTGGGAATATGTTTAGGACTGGCACTCAAGGAGGCCTTGGAAGATTTTTCAGGCATCAGACGTTATGGCAGCGCCTCTGTCCCCATGGAAGAAACCCTCGCAAGGGTGGACCTGGACCTTTGCAAAAGACCCTACTTGGTATTCAATGCCCTTTTTCCCTCTTCTAAAGTAGGAAACTTTGATACAGAACTTGTAGAAGAATTCCTGAGGGCGGTAGTAATCAATTGTGGAATGACTCTCCATGTCAACGTACCCTATGGCAAAAACTGTCATCACATTTCAGAGGCAATCTTCAAGGCCTTTGGGAAGGCGACAGACAGGGCGACACAACATGATCCCAGAATTCATGGCCCCCTGTCAAGCAAAGGGACATTATAAATAATAAAGAAAGTTCAAAATCATGAAAACAACTCGATTCGCCACGATTTTAACCGTTTTGTTTATCTGTGTTTCGATTGCCGGCTGTCTGCCATTTCATCGAAATAGAGATAAAAAGGTTACCCCTCTTCCACACCTTGCCAACATAGCGGTTCTTCCAATGGACAGGGCCTCCATCCGGCCTGGACAGGAAAGAGCCACTTGTGCCCTGAGCGACAAGGTTTTCGATGCCCAGGAGATTTCTCCTGACACGGCGGATGCGGTCACCAGGATATTATTCAAAAGCGTGGAAGGAGACAGCCGCTTTACTCCTATCCCAGAGGGGAAATGCATGGGGTTTTTGAACTCCCTGCTGGAAACGGATGTCAAGACTTCCCAAATAAGATTGATCCAGGCCTTTGGCCAGGAACTCCATGCCGACGCGGTATTATACGGCAAACTTTTCAGGTATGAGGATCGCGTAGGCAGTAAATACGCCATTAAAAAACCGGCTTCTGTTGCCTTTACGCTGCATCTTATCAGGGTCAAGGACGGAGCGGTCCTTTGGCGGTACACGTTCGATGAAACCCAGCAGCCTTTGTCTGAGAATCTTTTCAAGGCAAAATTATATAAGGACTCAGGTATGCGCTGGCTCACAGCACAGGAACTCGCCGCTTACGGCCTTGAAAACGCGATCAGCGACCTGAAAAAAAGATTGCCAAAGGACTGATTGTCCCAATGGAAGTAGCGACAGGCCAAGTTGTTGAGTTTATAGAGGGTCAACGCTTTATCTGTGCATTGTGCCTTGGAAGAAAAGGCAGCCGGTATCATGTGCTGACCCACCTAGGCAGAGAGGCCAACCTCGCCAAAGGACGTTTTTTGCACATATCTCCCCAAAGAGTCAAGTCATCCACCAGGAGTGATCATCTGTATGAACTTCAGGCAATAAATGCCAGAAGAGATCAACTGAAAAACGAGGTAGACGTAAAGGATCTATGGGAACTATTGAAGGACGAGTCCGGGAAGTGGCCCATCAGGGAGCTTACAGACCTGGCTTTCGGCAAGGAAGCAGGACCGGATCATGAAGCCGGATTAATCAGGGCGGTCATAGAAGATCATACATATTTCAAATTCAGAGACAACATGATAGTTGTACAGGCCCCTGCCGCTGTTGAACAGCTCTTGAACAAAAGGGCGCAGGAAGAAGAAAAGCTGAGGCGTCTTGCCAAGGGGAGCTCCTGGCTAGAAAGGCTTTGGAGCAGTGATGCAAGATCGTGCGACCAGGAAAGGGATTACACCAGTGATCCAGATATCAAATTCTGGATAAACGCGATCAAGGAATATTGCGTCAAATCAGATGACGCTCAATATGGCACCGAGGTAAAAAACCTATTTCGAAATGCTGGTCTAAACAATCCGTCAGCACCTTTCGAGACCCTCGTAAAGGCTGGCATATGGGATGAAGACGAAAACCTTGAAATTCTAAAATTTGAAATCAGCCCGGAATTTCCCATAGAGGTTGAAGAGGAAGCCAAGAAACTGTGCTCCTTACCAGTTGAGAGAGAACACAGGGAAGACCTCACGAATCTACCTACCTTTACCATAGACGCCGCGGAAAGCCTTGACCTGGACGATGCCTTGAGTTTTCGTGAAATCAATTCTGTTTTGGAAGTCGGCATTCACATTACAGACATAGGACTACAGGTAGCGCCATCCACGCTCCTTTTTGAAGAGGCCATAAAGAGGGCTACCACTATCTACATGCCTGATCAGAAGATTCCCATGCTGCCAGAAATTCTATCCCAGGGGGCATGGAGTCTAAAAGCCGGATCTGTTAGAAGGGCTTTATCCTTCTTCGCAAAATTCTCCCCTGATGGTGAACTTCTCGAGACACAGATCAAGAGGACCCTGATAAAAGTCCATGACAGACTGACCTATGATGAGGTAGACTCAAAGATAAAAGAGGAGGGGAAATTTTCTCGATTTTACCAATTATGCCAGCAACTCGAAAAGAAGAGAATAAAAAGTGGCGCCCTCCCATTACCCATACCAGAACTCATTATTGAAATCACGCCTGAAAAACGTGTGCGCGTCTATTTGAACCAACCAGGTCCTGCCCGTTTTCTGGTGGCAGAGTCTATGATACTCGCAAACTTCATAGCTGCCTCTTTTTTAAGGGACCATAACCTTCCAGCCCTGTACAGAAGCCAGCCGGAACCGCGAGAACGTATAATTACCGGTGAAGAAAAGGATATACTGGCCAATATCAGGCAAAGACGTCGTATAAGCAGGGGGACTCTCGATTCGGAACCAGGCTTTCATCACGGTCTTGGACTCGATGCGTACACCACGGTGACCTCTCCCTTGAGAAGGGGACTCGATCTCCTGATGCAGCAGCAACTCACCTCTTTTCTTTTAAAAGGTGAACCTCTTCATTCAAAGGAAGCGCTAAGCCATTTGGCCATTCATTTGAAAGAAGGGCTTTCTGCTGCCGCTGCAGTGAGACAGGCACGGACCAGGTACTGGCTGCTAAAGCATTTTGAGCAGAACAAAGGTAGTGAGCTGGAGGGATGGATACTTGAGATAGGTCCGTTCAAGGTGCTTGTCATATTAAAGGATTACCTGATCCCAGTTGAACTGCCTAGGGAAAGGGGAGTTGATTACATGCCTGACCAAATAGTAAAGGTTAAAATAAAAAAGGTAAATGCACGGGAAAACATCCTTAAATTCGATTGGGCATCCGTGCAACCTTGACTTCCTAATCCTTTCATTTACCTTATCTGCGAGTCAAAAAATCCTGGGGTGATTAACGGCCATGAAAAAAAATGAATTCTTAACAAAGCTGACTGTCTCTACATTGCTAGGCTTCGGAACAGTGACGTCTTTATCAGCCCTGGTGATCAGCCAACACCCTGCCCTTCTAGATGAATGGACAGGACCGGCATTACTGGGGGCACCACCTGTTTTAGGCCTATTGTTCTTCTTTTACCTGAAATCAGTCCTTGGCAAGAGCTGGCCAGAGTTCCAGCCCTCTAAGGAAGAAATCAGAGAGGAAAAAAGGACCGAAGCACAAGGCGCTTCTCTGGAACCCAGTGAGGCTTTCGAGGCAAAAACGGATTTTGATACATCGCCACAACCTGTAGACGCAGAATCCCAGAAAGAGGTTACTGGGACAAACGGTGATGTGGGGGCGATAAAACTATTGAGCATATTACAACAGGAAGGGCGTCTAATAGATTTTCTGCAGGAAGAAATAGACAAATATGATGACGCACAAATCGGAGCCGCTGTGAGAGAAGTGCATAAGGGATGCAGGGCGGCCCTAACGGAAGTATTGGGATTATCCCCTGTCCTTTCGGCCGAGGAAGGTACCCCTATTGAAATCGAGGAAGATTTCGATGCCGAACGGATCAAACTGATTGGAAACGTGCAAGGCAAACCTCCGTTCAGAGGCATTCTTAGACATGGCGGATGGCGGTACACGAAGATTAACTTGCCTGAGGCTCCAACGAAAAAATCTGATGTGCTTGCTCCTGCTGAGGTAGAAATAACATAACATCTTACCCGGGTATTACGACCTAATGTGTATAAGGCATGAACATTGTTCCCTTTGATCCATGTGAGCGAATTCTAAATCAGGCCAAGAAATATATCGCTGATCCAAGAAGCTTCATCACCCAGAAAGAGCATGCCATCCCAATTTTGATAAAGGCACTAAAATACGGAGATGGATCGCTTAGAAGGGAAATACTGCTTCTGCTCGGCACCTTTGCGAAAGAGGAAGTTTGCACTCCCCTGTATGAAATAATGACTGATCCAGAAGAGCCTGACGACCTAAAAGATCAGGCAGCAGTTCAGATAAGCGTGCTAGGTCCTTTCCTAGACGATCCCTTGCCGCTAGTAAGGAAACTTGTTTCAAACCTACAATCAGACGATGAAAACCTGAGAGTCAGGTCAATTATCGCCCTGGGATGGGAAGGTAATACAGGGGCTGCTCTTCCGCTTATTGAGTGTCTCTATGACGCTGACGAAGAAATTCAGGAAGTAGCTGTAAGCGCCCTCTGCAATCTCAATGACAGTCGAGTCATTCGTCTTCTGGCAGACCGCCTAAGGATCTGCTCCTTGGATCAAAAAAGGGCTATCTTGTTTAATCTGTGGCGCTTCAACGATCGCCAGGAAGAAGTGGCTGCCATATACCACAGAGAGCTCCAGTGTGATGACTCCTTGTTGAGACAGGACATAGTTACCCTTTTAGGAAATCTGACCTATCACCCTCATCATGAAACCATCTATCGTTCTCTCATGCAAGATCCCGATCCCAAGATAAGGGCGCTTGTGCTTGAACGACTCGGCAAGGTACGGGCGATAACAATAGAGGATGCTCTCCACTTCCTGGATGACCCTGACATGGAGGTAAAGCGAGCAGCCATGAAGATACTTCATACGCTAAAAGCATGACATACTTTCCTTGCTCGTTGGCCGATCAGACGGGACACCAATAAATAGGTACCTGGATGAAGGGAACCACAGGGGCCAAAAATAACGTGAAAATCTCCAATTTTTTGAAAAAATAGACTGGGAAGTTATTTAGCTGTTTCCAGAGGGATGTCAGGCATGTATTCTTCGGTTACGGGGAAAAACTTTAGATCCTTTGAAAGCGCGGCATTCAGAAAGGTATTCACCCACCAGAAGATATCCCTTTTTCTTACCACGTCCCTTAATCGTCTCATACGGGCCCGCCTTTCATCTTTTCCCATGTGAAAGGCCTTGTGTATCGCGTCTGAAACCCCTTCAACGTCATAAGGATTCACCAGTAAAGCGCCTCTCTGTAACTGGGCTGCCGCGCCAGCAAACTCGCTCAAGATCAGGACCCCGTTTTCTTCGATATTACAGGCACAATATTCCTTGGCGACCAGATTCATACCATCCTTCAATGGGGTCACAAGGGCAATTTCCGCCAGTCGATAATAGGCCAACAGCTCCATTCTATTAAGACTCTTGTACAAATAGTGTATGGGAATCCATCCTGACATAGTAAATTCACCATTTATTTCCCCCACCAACCGTTCTATTTCTGCTTTAAGGGACTTATACTCGTCAACCTCCTCACGGCTTGGTACAACCACCTGTACGAGAGAAATCTTTTCGCGAAGTTCAGGAAAACGACTCAAGGCAGCCCTGAAGGCCTCGAGACGCTCCGGGATTCCCTTGGTATAATCAAGCCGGTCCACACCAATAATTATCTGACGCTCAGGGAATTTCTCATGCAGGAACCAGGCACAATCAGCCACCTCTCTCGATTCAGTGTCTCTCACAAAGGCATTATAATCTATGCTGATTGGGAACGTACCTACCCTGACCTTTTTGTCACCTACCTGCACTGTTACCACTGCCCCCCTTCCCGAGATACGAATTTTTGGCCAAAGTCGCTGAATACACATCAAAAAATGTCTTCTATCCCTAAGTGTCTGAAACCCAATCAATTCGTACTCCAACAAGGCCCTGATAATTTGCGCTCGCCATGGAAGTTTCATAAAAATATCCATTGGCGGAAAGGGGATATGGAGAAAAAAACCTGTTTTCCTTGCATATCCCATCTCTTTGAGGAAATAGGCTACATGCATCAAGTGATAGTCATGGACCCAAATATAGTCCGATTCCAGGGTATTTTTCCCTATAACCTCGACGAATTTTCTGTTTACATTTAGATATTGGTACCAATACTGCGGCCGAAAATTACATCTGGTCTGAAGGTCATGAAAAAGGGGCCATATTATCTCATTGGAAAAACCCTGATAATAATCTTTTATCTCTTCTGGAGTCAGAACAACTGGAAAAAGATGGTATCCTATCTCGCGCGAGGCATATTCCATCAGGCCGGAAAGGTCAGCATCGGCAGGACAACCCGACCAGCCAATCCACACCCCTCCCCTATTTCTCAAGACAGGAGCCAGGGCAGTGACCAGCCCACCGGCTCCTGGTTTTATCTTCCATCCATCACTTGTTTCTACCAATGTAACCGGAAGCCTGTTTGATACGGCAACGAGCCTGGAGCCTTCTCTTTTCATACCTTACCTCCATCCCTATCGGACCCAATCATGTTCTGGTCATTGTGATCCATTTTTGTAAAAATTCGAAAAGCTCCTGGGGAGGTCTCAGCCAAATGTCTGCTAACGTGTCTCTCAACTGTTCTCTGACAAGACAGCCGATCCCCCTGCCTTTTATCGCCCGGAATGCATCTTCATCAGTAAGATCATCACCCAGATAGGCTGTAACAGCCCCTTCACCCGCCTCTTTTAAAATTGTATCAACGGCCAACCCCTTGTGGCAAGAAGCTTCCCTGAATTCTATACCCCCGTCAAAGGCGTGAATATCCAATTCACTTGGAGCCACTCTTTCCCCCCAACTATCATTTATCTCCCTTTTAATCTTCTCGGCCTCATTTTCTTCCAAGCCCCTAAAATGAACAGCAAGGCAACCAGGTTTGTTCTCCACAAGGTCTGAAAGATGGTGATCATTCATCCAACCGCTTATATCCTTCAACAGATCCTCGGCATCCCTGGACACAGGAATCCGTTGAAACCTCCCATCGGAAAGGATCCTTTCTCTTCCATGGGCTCCCCACATCTCAGGCGTTTTCGTTAAATTAAGCAGGGGCAGCAGGTCGTCTATCTGTCTTCCACTAATGATGACCAGCCTAGATTTTGACGAGGAAATAATCTCTTCCAGAAGGTCTTTAACCCCGGGATATGGCACAGCTTCATCCCTTTCCACACGAAAAGGGGCCAACGTCCCGTCATAATCCAAAAGCAGAACACGATTTTTACTTTTTTTAAGGTTTTCCCAAAAAAGTGAAACATCAAGGTCGCTGTTTAAAACTTTCATCAAAGAGTGACATCTATCCTGTCTTCAAGACCATGAAGTAAGCCGATCATAAGGGCAAGGTATTCCCTAAGATGGCGGGTAACTAAAAAATTTTCCCTTACCAGTCTCTTTGCTCTTCTTCCCATCTCTTCCAATTTATCCCTGTGATGAAGGAGATATCTTATGCGCAGGGCAGCCCCCTCCGGAGTCCTAACCCTGAATCCGGTATAGTGATCCACCACTTGAAGTTTGATTCCCCCGGTATCACCACCAATTACTGGCTTACCCTTCCACATTGCCTCGGAAACCGTAAGGCCAAATCCTTCCCTTATGGATTTCTGTAGCACTATGTCAGCAGCCCGCTGCAACGCGTTGATTATCCTATGGGCATCAGGAGGCAGGAGAAGAATATGGATATCAGGATCCCCGGACGCCGCCATCTCCACTTCCGCAAGAACCGCCTCACCCTCGGGATCATCACTAGCCCCTCCCCCGGCCAGCACAAGTTGAAGAGGAATCATCTTTCTGACTTCCCGAAAGGCCTCTATTACTCCAAGAGGATCCTTGAATCTGTCAAACCTCGAGACCTGAAGAATCATGGGCAGTTCACGGTCCAAACCGAAACGATCAAATACGCTCTCTACCTCATCAAAAGGTAGTTCCATATTCTTTTCACTAAGTGGATCTATGCTTGGAGCGATGATGTATTGAGGATGGGGAAGGGACTGGGCGAACTCAGCCAAAGAGAAGATACTTGCATCATACTCCTTTATCAGCGTGCGAAGATATTTCCACACGGGCCGATAAGGTTTACTACAATCGATATGACACCGCCATATCCACTTTCCCTTTCTGTTGGGACAAAGGTTCAAAAGAGCAGCAGGCTGAGGATCATGTATGAATACAAAATCTGCCTCCTCAAGCACCGACTTCAGCTCTTCGGCATTTTCCTCATTAACTTTCTCATAGGCTGAGATCAGATGAGGACCTATACTGACCTGATGGCCCTGGATAGCGTTGTGAAACCCCTTGGTACACTGGAAAAAATCGGGATTACCTCGCATCACCTCCCAACTCACATTAAGCCCTAATGATTCCATGAGAGGCACGAGTTTTCTCAAAATCTCTGCAACGCCCCCTCCTTCCCTGGTGGAATTCACATGGACAACACGGGCCCCCTTCAATGATTCTGCGAGCTGTCTCAGGTGGTGAATGACGTCATTTCCTGCAACTGCGGCATAACTTTCCAGAAGGTCGCTCATTTATTGCCTCCTGAAAAATAATTTTCAAGTCTCTCGGTCAACATCCAACGTAGTTCCTTCAATGATGAAAAGTATGGGTCTAGGGCCATTATTTCCTGCCTAAGGTCATTATATTTATCGCCCCAGCCGACCAGCCAGGCACTGAAGTCATCACTGCGATCCTCTGTCCTTTTCCTGGCATCTATAAAGTGGTAAAAGATGCTTCCCAAAGACATTTCCGGCACAATGTTGGGAAGGTCACTGGGATCCTCGAGAAAGATGCCTGTGTCGAAAACCACTATCTGGGAACGTACAAAGTGGAACTGTTCATCGGCCCTCGCCCAGGAAATAAACTCATTTTGATCAAGTCTATCCTCTATCCTTTCCACAACTTCCTGCCTAAGGGATTCAATATCATCAAATTCAGTGGGATCAATCACACTCAATCTTTCTGCAAGGTCCTTTTCATGTAAGCCATGATACACCCACGCAGCAAAATCGTTGTTGTATTCCGGCTCATCAAAATGGGATTCCAGAAAACGTCCCCAGAAATGATGATAGACACTGCCCTCATGAACCCTAAGAAGACAATCCCTGAATTCCCTTAGGTTCTGGGCCTTGCAACCGGTTGACATCATTACTAGGGCACAATCTCTTACGTGAAAAGGCTGGGTAAGATTGCTCTTTTCTCCGCCTTGTTCAGACATAGACCTCTCCTCCAAGCTCGAAAAGACTCGCTAGGATTACTTTAACGAACGCTACTACATATTCTCAAAACATATTACAATAATGAAATATAAACAACACATATCCAGACCGTATTCAGAGGAAAATCAGTTATGAGATTTTTTTGACCGATATTACTATTGCCTTTTTAAAAAAACTGGTCTATTTAACTCGACTCCCGAAGAAATGGAAACCAAAACCTAGTGTCATCTGAAGAGCTACATAAATCAGTACTTATTATTTCCTTTTCCCTGAGCGGCCAGACCCGAAAACTGATCAAGGCGGTTCAAAAGGGGTTGGAAAACGAATCCATAAAGGTGGTTCATGAGCCCTTAACCCCTAGGGAAACCATTCCGTTCCCATTTCCATCCATATCTTACACTGCGGCAATGATGATAAAGACCCTCTTTAGGAGCCGCATCGAGATACATCCTCTCAGTCCGAACGCCTTCAAAAAATATGACTTGGTAATTATTGCTGGCCCCACCTGGTCCTATAATCCAAGTGGGCCTATACTCACCTTTTTCGACCGGTTCGCAGACGCCATCCTGAAGGATACATACGTGCTTCCGCTGATATCATGCCGTGGATATTGGAGGCTGCACTGGCTGGGGCTGAAAAGACTCATCAGGCATTGTCATGGTATTGCCTTGAAACCATGGGCCTTCAACCATGCTGTTGCCGAACCCTGGCGTACCATAGGGGTCTTCCTGACACTGGCTGGTAAACGCCCCAAAAGGATTCCGGTTCTCAGACGATTTTATACCCGTTATGGACATAGCAAAAGACAGCTGCAAAAAGCCGAGGAGATGGCCAAAAACCTGGGGAAAAATCTGAGACAAAACACGTTCCCTCACTAATCTAACCCTCCCCCCTTGACTCCATGATAACTGAACTTATTTTTTCTATGGATTCAATGGAAAATCCTTAAAAAAGGAGGTGTTGTATGATGTTTGAGATTGCTCCATGGAGACCATTTCGAGAATTGGGCAACCTCAGAAGGGAGATGGACAGGCTTTGGGAAGACTTCTTTGGCGGCAAAGACATGTTTCCAGCTGAAACTGCGTGGATGCCGGCTGTAGACATATCAGAAGACAAGGAAGCCATCACTGTTAAGGCTGAGATCCCAGGCATGGATCCTAAAGATATAGATATCTCTCTTTCTGGAGACATGCTTGTAATCAAGGGCGAAAAAAAGCAGGAACGCGATAAAAAAGATGAAAATTATCATCGCATAGAAACGCGGTATGGGGCTTTTTCAAGGGCCCTGAGATTACCAGTGCCTGTAAACGCAGACAAGATTGAAGCGACCTATGAAAAAGGAATCTTGAAAGTGGTTCTTCCCAAGAAGGAAGAGGTGAAACCAAAACAGATCGAGATTAAAACAAACTAACGTTGATCAACATCATACCAGAAAAAAAGGCGGAAATTCGCTTGAAATTTCCGCCTTTTTTATTTTCCGGTTATTGAAGATACAAAGACGGGATCATCCTCAAGCCTAAGTTGCAAGATGGCAGAAAAGTACAGTGGCAAAACGACACGATCGTATGGAGTTGATTGAATGAAACCGAGAACAATAGTATAAATCATTTTGCAGAAATACAGTCGATCCTCTAGAATGAGATCTGAAGTAGGTATATGTTGAAAAATACTCTTGTGCTTGGCGGATCAAGAAGTGGCAAAAGCAGCTTTGCCTTGAGATCAGGCGAGCGTTTTTTAAAAAACTTTTCAATGAAAGACGCAAAGGGACTCTATATTGCCACGGCCCAGCCTCTTGATCCCGAAATGAAAGACAGAATCATAAAACACAAAAGGGAAAGGGGCCCTTTGTGGGAAACTGTAGAGGAGCCTCTGGATGTCCCGGGTATCATAAACCGGAGAGCGGATTCCGTCGGTGTCATACTGGTAGATTGCATGACCCTTTGGCTGACAAACATCCTGGGCAGCGCCAAGGAGCAGATGGATAACATGACAAACTCCCTATGTAGGGTAGTATCGGAATCAAAGACCCCTGTCATACTAGTATCCAATGAATTAGGTCTAGGTTTGGTCCCGCCTACACCTCTGGGAAGGGAATTTCGGGACTATGCCGGTCTTTTGAACCAAAGACTGGCCCAGACATGTGACAGGGTGATCATGGTCATAGCTGGGATTCCTATGGCAATTAAAGGAGAGATCGAGTCATGGGAGATGAATTGAACAGGGTAATTGAACAGATAAAGCCTGTAACATACGAAAAAGAAAAGGATATCCAGGCCCACTTGGATAACCTTACCAAACCCAGGGGAAGTCTGGGAAGATTGGAAGAGCTTGCCAAAAAGTATGCGCTTATCCATGATACCATCCAGCCCGAACTTCCTGAAAAAAGTGTGTATGTCTTTGCCGGGGACCACGGGGTAACCGAGGAGGGAATAAGTGCCTTTCCCAAGGAAGTGACCTTCCAGATGGTCCACAATTTCCTCCAGGGAGGCGCTGGCATAAATGTGTTGGCAAGGCATGTAGGCGCCCAAGTCCATGTCGTGGACATTGGAGTGGATTATGACTTTCCGGATATTCCGAACCTCATAAGCAAAAAGGTGGCCCATGGGACCAAAAACATGGCAAAAGGTCCAGCTATGACGAGGGAGGAGACCCTTAGGGCCATACTTACAGGGATTGAACTTGCTACAACAGGTATAAGGCAGGGGAAAACACTTATTGCCACAGGTGAAATGGGAATAGGCAATACCACACCGGCAAGTGCCATTACGGCTGTACTTTGCGGCAAAAGTGTCCAGGAGGTAACCGGGAGAGGTACAGGAATCGGCGATGATGCCCTCAACCACAAAATAAGGGTGATTGAAAAGGCAATTGATGTGAATCGCCCAGACCCAAATGATCCTCTGGACACCCTGTCCAAGGTTGGCGGATTGGAGATAGCGGGCATATGCGGTCTAGTGTTGGGTTGTGCAGCAAACAGGACACCAGTAGTAACTGACGGCTTCATTTCTACGGCAGGCGCACTCGTGGCATACCAGTTAAATCCCGCAGTGAAAGATTATCTCTTCGCCTCACATCAATCAATGGAACAGGGGCATCGTATACAGCTGGAACACATGAGATTAAAGCCCGTGCTAGACCTGGATCTCAGGCTTGGTGAGGGAACGGGTGCTGCCTTAGCCATGAATCTAATAGAAGCCGGAATAAAAATTTATTCTGAAATGGCCACCTTTGAGGCTGCAAGTGTAGCTGAAGGCAATGAAGTACTTTAGAGGACCCTTAGAATTGCCCTTTTCTCCGGTGCCTGCGTTGCTCGTCGGCCCAAAATACTAACATGCTAAGTGTGTCGCGCTTCTTTGCCTCCTAGTGCATTGTCCTCGCGCAAATGACCACATGAGCTGATCACCCCGTTCAAGTCACCGCCCAAAGATTGCACAAAAACACCATCTTAAAAAATTGGTGATAGTCAGTATCGCCCCTCTACCATGCTACGATAATTATACAAGTATGACTTGGACGCAGGGACAAATATTTTCCCTTCGACCAGCATTCGCCCAAAAAAATGACGAAACACCGGTTTTCCCTATCTGTCACCCCTGACTACCCAATTTAACTTAAACATTCTTACTGATGTCGCGAAAAGCCCCCTGGTAAAATTGACGCAAGTCTCAATAAAAATTGCCAGCGGCTTTTTTTTAGACACTCCTAAGAAATAATAGTAATTTTTTTTGGGGATTGACGAATTTTTTAAAATAATTTAATCATAATATAATTTTTTTACAAAACTTTAAAAAAAATAATAAACTTTGACACTTAATTAGTTTGTTTCGATTAACATCCATTAAACGAAGAACCATTTAAAATCCGAGGAGGAGGAGGAAAAAATCCATGAGAACAAGATCGGTTACTCTATTTTGCAATATTGTGATCTTTCTCACAATCCATTTATTCCTTTTCACAGTAAATGCCAACGCGAACACTGCAACAACTAGTGTCTCTCTTGACGCCTACACAGCCACATACCTTGAACTAATAGTTGAGCCAGATGAAGTTGCAATGACTGTTCAGATTACGCAAGGATCAGGAGATATTGATCTGTATCTAAAAAAAGGGTCTCCTGCCATGGGCAGCAGCACAAGTGAAATATCGGCGAATGCCGATTTTGCATCCGAGGGAATATCCTGGAATGAAACTATAAATGTCGATCAGTCGACAAGCCCTGCCTTATCATCTGGTAGCTGGTACGTCACTCTGGTCAATCTCAACGATTATGCTGTCTCTGTAACCGTCCAGGTAACCAGTGAAACCCAGAGTCCGGATGGACAAACGGGAGGTTCCTCAACCGCCAGCAACCTTCATTTCAAGCCACAAACCGGCCTTTGGTATAACAAGTCACAACCCGGACACGGAATCGACTTTGAGATGTCAGGGAACAATCTTACTGCCGTATGGTACACATATAATACAGACAGCACCCCCACTTGGTATCTCGCTACGGCACCTCTTACCGGCGGTACTTGGACCGCTACCCTGAACAAATATCATTGGGACGGATCCTCAGCAACCCCCACCCCAGTCGGTACAGTAACAGTAAACTTCTCCACCCGTACCCAGGCAACCTTCAGCTGGACCCTAAATGGACAAAGCGGCAGCGAACCCATTGAGCGTTTTGTACTAAATGATCAGATCCCCCCATCCAATTACACCGGCCTTTGGTATAACAGCGCAGAGCCTGGTTACGGATATTCAATAGATACCCAAGGGAATGCAGAGGCGATAGTAGCCTATTTTTATGACAATCAAGGTCAACCCAGGTGGGCATTAACCTCTTCAACCAACTCAGACATGACTTCGCCTCAGACCCTACCGGTCAGTGTCTTTTTCGGACCGTGTCCCAATTGTGCCGGTTCCAATTTCTACTCAACCTCCGGAGGGACCATTTACAGAGAATATTTAGATGCCACTCACGCCACTATAGCGGCCAATATAGTCCTGCCGGATCCAATGAACGCTTCGTGGAACAAGCCCTCGGCTCAGAACTCCTTGCTAAGTTCACAGGTCGACAACAAAAGGCTTGAGCTGGAAATGGCGATAGACTCGGTCATAGGATACCTGTCGGAAGGAGATGACACACTTGAAGGATTCAGCGATATCTTCAGCTCACTGGACATCGAGTCTTCAACATCCACATGCCCAGTCATAACAACCAGCAACAGCGGCACCTCCTTGTCTGATCCAATGAGGGTAGACCTGACAGCCGATTTTGGGTCAGGCTGCACGGACCAAAAGGGCAACACCTGGAGCGGAAAAATTATAGCGACCGTAGATTTAAATCTGGGAAGCGCTATACACGCTGATTTCACTATTAATATAGATAATCTCCATAAAAATGGTGAATTGGTCGCTCAGGGCTCCGCCTCTGGCAATTTGGACCTCTCACTGTCAGAATCTTCATCACTTGCAAATGGTAGCGGAACGCTGACGCTGAATCTTACCGGTCCGGAAAACAAGCCTGTTTCTGGCACCATTACAATTGCCATCAATAACATAGACATAGGTTCGCTTACAGACGAATCCGGCTCCTTTTCCCTGGCTTCGTTGCTCAACGCTATCGGCACAAACGGAGCCATTACCATCACCTTTAATAACGTAATTTATGGAGAAACAAACATTTCCGGAACCATTACCGGACAGGCAACAGCGATAGGAAATGGACAAGTTGATTTAAACCTTCAGACGACAGCAGGTCCTATAACCGGCAGTATCACCGTACGACAGGGCAGTACGAATACGGACTATCTCCTCAATACCGTGGGTACGGCTAATATACTGGGCTACAATGTCACTTTTAATAACATTGAATTCAATTCGGACATATGTACCAAATCCCCTGTTGGAGGAGAGCTTATCCTTACCAAGGGTTCCAATAGTGGAAAATTCACATTTGACAGTTCATGTTTGGGATATAGCTACGAACCGCTCTAATACCGTCTAAGCTAGCCCCTTGCCTCTCACGGCAATAAACCTGGAGGCAAGGGGGCTAGTGAAAGTATTGTGCATATCATGACAACCATGAACGTAGGTAAAAGAAATTGATCCACTATATCCATGGGCGTATGTGAAAAAATACGCTCATACTCTCAAGGATGAACTGGTGACAGGCAATTTTTCCAGTTTTTTTGCGGTAAACTTGGCTCGTTGGTGGATCATGATATTGGAACTCACTTCGAAAAACCTTACTAAAAAGCCTATCTCCAGAGCCAAACGGCAACGGATAATTCGTCTAGGAATCATCTTAGCCCTATTGATTTGGCCGGAAACCGCCTTTGCAAAAGACGTGGCCTTCTCCTTCAATTCTGCCGACAAGGTGAAGGTTATGACCCTCAATCTCTATTTAGGAACGGACCTATTCAAACTTCAAAATATGAACCCGTCAAAGCCATGGGAGATTATGACAGAGATTGGAGACAGGGTCATCGAGATGGTTGCCACCGATTTCCCATCGCGGGCAAAGAGGCTGGCAGAGGAAATTGGACGCTACGAACCCGACCTGATTGGTCTTCAGGAGGTTAATCTGATCCGCTTACAGTTCCCAGGCGACTTCCTTCTGGGGAATCCCGAACCGGCCGATTGGGTACTATACGACTACCTGGCTATACTTTTGAAGGCCTTGAAAGAACAGGGAATGGTATACAATGTGGCCGTCTCACAAGAAAACATAGACATTGAAGTCCCGGCTGTTGTCTCCAGGGAAGGGATAGGGAACTTTTCCTTCGACGTGCGGCTCACAGACCGGGACGTCATCTTGGCCCGGTCCGGAGTTACGATTTCAAACACTACGATGCGTCATTACACCAACAACCTTCTGATACGATTCGGCGGTTTTTCTTTGAAGGTGCCCAAGGGATTCGAGGCAGTGGACGCTGTCATAGATGGCAGGACCTACCGATTTGTCAACACACATCTAGAGGTCAAAGAAATGGATGAGGGCGTCACCCAGACGCTCCAGGCCCAGGAACTGGTGGATGAACTGGAACAACAGACCCTACCTGTAATTCTGGTGGGCGATTTCAACAGTGGACCCACAGACCAAGGTATGTCCCCATATTTCATACTCAGCGAAGCGGGCTTTATAGATACATGGAAGCTGCGCGGCTGTGGGGCTGCCGATCCTGGCTATACCTGTTGTCAGGCGGCTGATCTTTCCAACACAGATTCGGAGCTGTCTGAACGCATCGATATCGTATGGCTCCGTAACAACTTGGGATTCCTCCCATATTCAGTTATTGGTAGGACAGAGGCACAGGTCGTGGGAAACTTGCCAGAGGATCGTACGCCATCGGGTCTATGGCCCTCGGACCATGCCGGCGTGGTGACCGAGTTGGAGATCCCCATGGTGTCGCCACTGTCCCATGGCCTGCTTGAATACCAACTGCGGTAACGCAGCACAAAACGACTTCGCATCCAAACCACCCTATGATAAGGCTCCACATCCCTATCCTATACCAGGATATATTCAAAAAAATTTCGGATCTATATCTTGTTTATCCTGGCGCTTTTCGGAAGCTCTCCCCATGTGGTGCATGCATATGCCGAGTGGTTGTGGATAGACTCAAAATTCTCGGCCTCCACGGTGAACCAGGTCACCTGTTCCAATCTCCTGAGTCCCTGGCACACACTTCTTACCAGGTCTTCCACAAACATCGGACTGTCATATGCCTTCTCTGTCACGAATTTTTCGTCGGGCCTTTTTAGTACTGAATAGACTTCTGAAGATGCCGCCTGTTCTACCTGGCTTATAACGTCTTCCAGCCAAAGAAAACCATCGAACCTCACCCAAACCCTGACTTCGCCACGTTGATTGTGTGCACCGTAATCGGATATCTCCTTTGAACAAGGACACACAGTAGTCACTGGCACGCGTGCCACCAAGACCATGTCCAGCCGGTCAGTCATGGTGCCATAAAGGCCGCATCCATACTCCATAAGCCCTGGCGTGTTGGTAATAGGGGCCTTTTTCTCAATAAAATAGGAGAAGTCGACCTCCAGATGGGCCTCCTCTGCATCAAGACGATTCTTCATCTCGTTGAGAATTGAGGCAAAGGTCCTTACGTTTATCTCACGCCGGTATTGGTTGAGTATCTCAACAAACCGGCTCATGTGAGTCCCCTTGAAATGCTGGGGAAGATTTACATACATGTTGATGCTGGCAACTGTCTGCTGTGTCGTGTTCTCCTTGTCAAGCACCGTAATTGGATAGCGGATATTTTTTATCCCCACCCGGTCAAGGGGTATACGTCTGTTGTCAGGAAGACTCTGGACATCAGCAAGAAGAGAAAATCTCTCGTTCATCCTAACTGCTCCAAGCGATCTAGTAATTTGCGCGCAGCTTCCTTCATAGTGGAATCAGACTCCTCTATAGAAACAGAATTACGTTCAGCCCTCTTTACACCTGGAGAAAGGGGAAACCATCCCAGGACCTTCTCATCCATAATCTTCTCTATGTATTTCAAGTCCTCTTCGTCAGACACATGGTTTGCCACAATTGACAAATTTTTAAGCCCAAGATCCTGTGACAATTTTTTTATTTGCTGGGCTGTCTCCAGGCTGCCCCTGTAGGGCTGAACCACGACCAGCAGGTGGTCTACACTTGCTATGGTGCCTCTGCCCAAGTGTTCCACCCCGGCCTCCATATCGAGCACTATATCTTCGTTGGGAGAGAGAATAAGGGTATTGATTAGATTTCTGAGCACCGTATTTTCCGCACAGGCGCATCCTCCGCCACCCTTTTGAATGGCACCTACCACCATTAATTTGATATCGCCCTTCCTACGCATGAATCTATTGGGAAGATCATCCACCCTGGGATTCATGTTGTAAAAGGCCCCTTCCCTCTGGGACCTCTCCTGGATAAGCTCCGTCATATCAGCTATTGGTATTATTTCATTTGCATCAGGGAAACCAAGTACCCTGGCGAGATGCGGACTTGGATCCGAATCTATGGCCAGTACCTTTCTTCCCCTTTCGACCAGGGCCTGGATCAAAAAAGCGCTTACTGTGGTTTTGCCGACGCCACCTTTACCGCTTATTGCTATCTTCACGCCTTATCTCCATTTCTATCTTTTAACCCGGATTATCCACTTCAACTGTCGAAAAATGATCTTTTATGCATCAACATCATGCCATGTTTTGGGCATTTTAGCCGCCAAGGACTGCCTATTTCCCGAATCTGTCTTGTTATCAGGCAGTTGAAGAATAATAATACGTCCACGTCTCTCTGACGCCCTTGCGGCTTCGACAAACGCAGCAACTTTATAATCCGGGTTTAAACATTATCCTGAGTTTACTTATTATTAAACTAACAATCCAGGACAATATCTACGGATAAGACAAAAATAATACCAAAAGGTCATGGTCGTGCAAAATACTTTTCCAGGAAAACCACACGCAAACACCGTGACACGATGCCAGGACCAATGGATCATTTGAAATGACGCGTGGTTTTATGTTATTAAAAATGACAAATTACCAAAATGGCTGGAGGATTAATCTAATGAAACGTACCATTGACACCATGCTGGTTCTAGGAGTGTTATTTTTTTTGACATCTTTTATTTTCCCTGCTAAAGGTCTGGCCTCGACCTATGACACCTTCAATCCCTGTTTCAAAGACATATCCGGATGGCAGGCCGAAAAACCCGAAGGGATGAATGTTGAAATGCCAGGCATGAAAATGCTTTCTGCGACAAGAACGTATTCGAAAGGCGACAAAAACTTTACAGTAGCTGTCAGCACCGGCCCAATGGCCAACATCACTCTTGCCGGTAACTTTCAGGTAGGGACCAAGATAGAGACTCCGGATGGTCTGATGAAGGTGGAAAAGATTAAGGGTTTCATTGCACAGACCGTTTACGACAAATCTGGAAACAGCGGAAGCGTCACTGTCGTACTCAAGAAAGATGAGGCCCAGGATCAATCAGGGGCCATGCTCATGTTTACAGGAGAAAACATGAATCTGGATGAAGTCCTCGAGCTGGCCAAGACCTTCGACTGGCAGTGTTTCCACAAAAAGGCTCAAAGTGCCCGATAGGACAGTCAAAAAATCAACAAAACAGGAATTGCCAAAGGGGAAGAAATCCTTTTTCAGGGATATTTCAGCCCTTTTCCTCTTTGCCGCTGCCCTATTTTTTGCTGCATCGCTTTTGAGCTATTCTCCTGAGGACCCATCCCTGACCCATTACACCCTAAATGGTTCGGGCAATTGGATGGGACCCGTAGGTGCCAACCTGGCAGCATTTCTGACGGATGTCCTAGGACATGCTTCTTGGTGGCTAGTGATATTCCTGGTGTTCGCTGCCTTCTATTCCCTTGGTGCGTTTCATCTCTCAGCCATACCACCATATTTGATCTTGTATGGCCTTTGCGCCATGCTCTTCTCCTCCTGTGGGTTGTTATCACTGGTCAACAGGGAATACGGAGGCATTGCAGGCACAGTCAGCATTGCGTTTTTATCTCACTGGATCGGGACACCCGGCACAATACTGGTCCTGTTTTTGGTCTTGTTTTCAGGCCTGCTGGCAGCAACACCTCTTTCTCTTCACGACATAATTTCGGGAATTGCTCGCATGATGTCACACAAGGCAAGACCGAAACAAAATAAAGACAAGGATATTGTCCCTGTCAAAAAGCCAAGCAAGGAACTTCCATCCTCCAAGGAAGAGGCAACTGTTCCCAAGATTACCGAGGCCAGAAGGGAAGGAGCCAGGGAGGAAAAATCGAAGTTCTCGGAGGATTTCCAGATAACCCCTGTAGCGGGCAAATTTGTAACTCCTCCTCTTAATTTTCTCGCGGATCCCCCGGAGGAATTCGAGGAAACAGACAAGGATATATATATATCCAACGCAAAGGCCCTGGAGCGAAAGCTGTTGGACTTCGGTGTTGCAGGTCACGTGGTGGAGATATGCGCAGGCCCAGTGGTGACCATGTATGAGTTTGAACCTGCGCCCGGGGTAAAAATCAACAAAGTGGCATCCCTGGCAGATGACCTGGCCATGGCATTGAAGACCCACTCCATCAGGATCGTGGCCCCCATACCAGGAAAATCCGTCATAGGCATCGAGATGGCAAATACGAAGCGCCAGATTGTTTACCTAAAGGAAATACTTGCGGACGACACTTTCAAGGCACATAAGGGGATTCTTCCCTTGGCGCTCGGACAGGACATAATGGGGAAACCGGTAGTGACGGACCTTGCCCGCATGCCGCACCTTTTGATAGCAGGCGCGACAGGAACAGGAAAGAGTGTCGGGCTGAACACCATGATATGCTCACTTCTTTACCGGCATGGTCCTGACAAGCTCAGGCTCCTCATGATAGATCCCAAGAGGATCGAGCTTTCTCTCTATGACGGCATACCCCATCTGCTGCATCCTGTCGTCAGCGAACCCAAGGAAGCCACAAGGGCTCTTCGGTGGGCCGTCATGGAGATGGAACGGCGTTACCAACTCCTGGAAGAGGCCAAGGCCAGAAACATGGAAGGGTACAACAAAAATGCTGAAGAACCTTTGCCTTTCCTGGTAGTTATCATAGATGAACTAGCAGATCTCATGATGGTTTCCTCTAAGGAGGTGGAATCCTCAATAGCCCGTCTCGCCCAAATGGCTAGAGCCGCGGGAATTCATCTTCTCGTTGCGACCCAGCGGCCTTCTGTTGACGTTCTGACCGGACTAATAAAGGCCAACTTTCCCGCGCGCATCTCATTCAAGGTTTCATCTAAGGTGGACTCAAGGACCATCCTGGACATCATGGGGGCAGAGAGGCTACTGGGCATGGGAGACATGCTCTTTTTGCCGCCCGGTAGCGCAACTGTCCAGAGGATACATGGCGCCTATGTATCCGAGCCTGAGATAACCAAGGTAGTTGATTTCCTGAAGGAACAGGGAGAGCCACAATATGATCTTACAGTAACAGAGGCAGTGCCTGGCGATGAAGAGTCAGGAGACGGCATAGGATCCGCTTCCGAATCCGTGGATGAAAAATATGATGAGGCCATAGAGATAGTTACCCAGTCGGGCCAGGCCTCCATATCAATGCTTCAGAGAAAAATGAGGATCGGATATAACAGGGCCGCCCGCATGATTGAGCAGATGGAAAAAGATGGTATAGTCAGTCCCACTGATTCTATGGGAAGACGAAAGGTCCTCGTTCGGGGATATGACTAGTTTTTTAACTTGAAGCCTCTAACCTTACAGCCTATTCTAACAACTATGTCATCTGAACTCATAATAAATGTTGCTCCATGGGAAACGAGGGTCGCCCTTCTTGAAAATGGAACCGTCGTGGAATTCCACGTGGAGCGTAAGGCCGAACGTGGTTATGTAGGGAATATTTACAAGGGAAGAGTGGTTAGGGTGCTTCCTGGAATGCAGGCGGCCTTCGTGGATATCGGCCTTGAGAGGACAGCCTTTCTATATGTGACTGATGTTTACGATCATCTGTCAGAATTCGAAATGATGTTGGGAAGGGCGGAGTGCGAGGAAAACCATCTTCACCACTGCGGACAGGAATATGAACACCCCATCCACTATACTCCCCCCCCGTTCAGGATAGAAGACCTCCTCCATGAAGGCCAGGAAATACTCGTTCAGGTTGGCAAGGAACCCCTTGGGAGCAAGGGAGCACGGGTCACCTCCCATATCTCTCTTCCTGGCCGCCACCTGGTACTCATGCCCACCATGAACCATGTTGGCATCTCCCGCAGGATAACCGACGAGGCAGAAAGGCAGAGGCTCAAAGACCTCATAGAAGAGATAAGGCCAACCGGACTCGGCTTTATAGCACGTACTGCCAGCGAAGGCCTTTCATCCGACGATCTCAAAGGCGAGATGGAATTTCTCATACATCTCTGGGAAGACATCCAAAGAAGGGCCTCTACCCTGCCCATTCCAAGCCTTGTATATGAAGATCTGGATATCACCCTTAGGGCGGTAAGAGACCTTTTCTCCGGGGAAGTTACAAGACTGGTCGTGGATTCGAAGCCGGCCTATGAACGTATAATCGATTTTATAGAGACCTTTGCCCAACACCTTAAACCAAAGGTCGAACTTTATAACGAGCCTACCCCCATATTTGATGCTTTCGGTATTGAACTCGAGATGTCCAAGGCCTTGGGCAGGAAGGTCTGGCTCAAGTCCGGGGGATACATCATTATCGAGAGCACGGAAGCCCTTACGGCCATCGACGTAAACACAGGAAAATTCGTTGGTAAAAGACATCTGGAGGATACGATACTAAAGACGAACATTGAAGCGGCCAAGGAAATTGCATACCAGCTGAGGCTTCGAAACATCGGTGGACTAATCATCATAGATTTCATCGACATGGACAATAGCGCTAGCCGCGAAGAGGTCTTCAATACCTTGAAAGAGAGCATCAAAAGGGACAAGAGCAAGATAAATATCCTCCGTATGTCTGAACTTGGTCTGATTCAGATGACCAGAAAAAGAAACAGGGAAAGCCTGAGGAGCATATTGACCGAACCATGTTTTTACTGTGATGGGGCAGGCGAACTGAAATCCACCCGGACTCTTTGTTATGAAATCTTTCGCCGAATACGACGGGAAGCTGGTAAAAATGATGATACGGCCATCCAGCTCCTTGTTCATCCCAGAATAGGAGAGATGCTGCTTAATGAAGAAGCGCATCATGTGGAATTTTTAGAAGAGGAAATCGGAAGGGAGATCACAATAGTTTCCCGTCCTAACCTTCACCTGGAACAGTTTGAGATACATTATAATACGCTTCCCAAAGCTAATGATCATATGTGAGGTAACATTGTTATGTCTTTTGAGCCAAACTCTCTGCCAACATTGATAGGAAGCCTTCCGCTCAAAGAACACACCGAAGCGACACGCATGGTCCTTGAATACATGCCTGAGATACCTTTATGGGTCCAACTTCCATGTTATCCCGAGGAGAGGCTTCTGTCCCAGTTTGCGGAAAATCTGCCTGGAATAAGAGGAGAGGGAGATTCACTATATTTTGACTCCCAGGACCCATCTTTTGAATCCGAGTTATTGTCATTTTTTGAACAGTTTATCAGTGTGACAGAAGAGGGAAGTGGGCTTAGCGACTCCATCTTTGCCTTTTCCGAAAGGACCGGGAGGGGATTTAACACATTCCTGTCTGAAGTTTCAAAAATGGACAAGAAACCCGTAGGACTCAAGGGGCAAATCACAGGGCCTTTTACTATGCTTACGGGCCTGAAAGACAAGGCCGGACGCGCTGCCTACTTTGATTCCCAGCTAAGGGAGGCAGTAGTCAAGGCCGTGGGGCTTAAGGCCCGCTTTCAAGTGGAGGCCATGAAAAAGCTGAATGAAAATGTTCTACTCTTCTTTGATGAACCGGCATTGTCCGGCTTCGGTTCATCCGCCATGGTTGGCATCACCAAGGAAGAGGTAATCGCCGATCTTACGGATGTCATCGAAACTATCCATGAGGCTGGCGCCTTGGCAGGCATTCATGTCTGTGCCAATACGGACTGGTCACTTATTTTCGCCACACCCGTAGACATAATCAGTTTCGACGCCTACGGTTATTTCGACCGCATGGAACTTTTTAAGACCCAACTCATAGAATTCATGGAAAAAGGGAAGATAGTAGCCTGGGGCCTCGTCCCTACACTAAATAGTGAAGATCTGGAAAGGGAAGATGTGTCCAGCCTCAAGGCCAGATGGGACAGCCATGTCAAAAGTCTGGGTGGCAACCCCGAACTTATAAAAAAACAGGCGCTTATAACCCCTAGTTGTGGCACCGGACTCCTTTCCGTGGAATTGACCCAAAAGGCATTGGGACTTACGAGAGACCTTTCAAGGATCATACGGAACCAAGCTTAGTCATGAAGATATTGGCGGGAGACATAGGCGGGACCAACGCCCGCCTTGCAATATTCGAGGGGGATGAGCTTGTTGCAGAACACCACTACCCATCCAAGGAATTTGACTCCTTTGAAGATATCCTCGCCTCCTTTGAAAGGGACTTGTCCCACAGGCTGCCGGACAAGGCGTGTATAGCTGTAGCCGGGGTTGTCGATAAAAAAGGCAGGGTAAAGGTTACCAACCAACCATGGGGCGTTGACGCCACCTCGATCAAAACCCGCTTCAATTTTTCATATGTCAAGGTTGTAAACGATTTTGAAGCCGCAGCCTGGGGAATTATGTGCCTGAAAGAAGATGACTTTGTGCAGATTGGTGGCGGGGAAATTGACCGTGAAGGGACCAGGGCGGTGCTAGGAGCGGGATCGGGCCTTGGCGAAGCATTGATAGTTTACACCCGGTCAGGGGTTGAAATTATTCCCACAGAGGGAGGTCACACTGATTTTGCTCCAAGGAACAAAGAAGAACTTGGACTGCTTGAACACCTATTGAAAAGCTTCGATCATGTAAGCATCGAACGGATACTTTCCGGCCCAGGTCTCAAAAGGATATATGATTATCTAAAAAACGAGCTAAAAATGGATGAGGACCCATTGGTGGCTGAAAAGATGAAAAAGGATGATCCTGCCGCTGTGATCACGGATAACGCCATTGAATGTAAAGATTCGCTGTGCTCAAAAGCACTCGACATGTTTTGCAGTATTTATGGTGCGGAGGCAGGGAACCTGGCACTCAAATCCCTTTCCACCGGCGGCGTCTATGTAGCCGGGGGCATAGCGCCAAGAATAATCACCAAGCTGACGGAGGGCAGTTTCAGGGAGGCCTTTCAGGCAAAGGGCCGCATGGAAAAAATCTTGAAAAAAATTCCGCTCTACATAGTAACCGATACGAGACTGGGACTTCGGGGTGCAGCCTATCTGGCATCCCAGGGTTAATATCTTTATCGTCTATCTGACTCTTTCAATTTGCCGTTTATTCAACCAATAAGACTGGTGATTAATGTTGCCTACATCCATCAATGCCCCTAAACAGATCTCAATAATGCAATTTATGTGTAATTCAAATATCATATGCCCATAATTTTAATACTATCCTGTAGTTCTGACATATTATTTAAAACATTATGAATAACAACCTCCATCCATTTAAAAAGATAATTATACCTGAAATCCAGTTTATAATCGGACTATACGGTCTACTGCTGGTCTGCTTCGGTTTTCTGCGCGCATTAATCCTTTTCAGGAATCTGAATCAGGCTGAAGGCGTGCCTCCGCTGTTGATATTAAAAAGCTTTATTGTAGGTGCCCGCTTTGATCTTGCCATAGCCTCATATTTTCTAATTCCACTCTTTATCCTCCTTCTTCTGCTGACCCCCAAATGGAAAAAGAGGATGGTCGCAGCCTTTGCCATCGTCATGTCGGCTATACTCTTTCTCGGCATAGCGGAGCCGGAATTTTATCATGAATTTGAAAGCCGTTTTAATGGCCTGGTGTTTGAATATCTGAACCACCCCACGATCGTTGCAGGCATGATATGGGATGGCTATCCCATCATCCGCTACCTGATACTGTGGTCAACCTTGATATCAAGTTTTCTGCTTGGTCTGAAATGGCTGTCCGAACGCTACCTTTCAGTAGAATCTAAATCGAGTAATTCTAACAAGATGATCAAGATATTCTCAGGAATGCTATTTCTCGTCTTGATGGTGTTTGCATCCAGGGGTGGTTTCCAGAGCGAACCCCTTCGTTGGGGTGACGCCTTTTACTCCCAAAATACCTTTGCCAATCATCTTGCCTTGAATGGCTATTTCACCCTTGGAAGAAGCATGTGGGACAAGATTTACGCCAAACAGCCCTATTGGACAAAGGCCTATAAGAAGTCAGAGGCCATGGCCATTGCCAAAAAGATGATTCTTGTCCCAGGCGAGGTGGACTTAAGCAGTGAGAATTTCCCAATTCTGCGAAAGGAAGGCCAGAAATGGATACCGGAAAGATACCTGGCCCAAAAATCCAGTGAGCCTGTAAACATTGTATTTATTTTAATGGAAAGCTTCTCCGCAAGATTTGTAGACGCTCTCGGCGCAAACTATGGTCTGACTCCTGCTTTTGATTCTATGTGCAAGGACGGCATATTATTTGAGAGAGCCTTTTCCAATGGTACACACACCCACCAGGGGGTGTATGCCACGTTGACCTCGTTTCCCAATCTCCCTGGATACGAATACCTCATGAAGATGATGGAGGCCAACCAGCATTTTTCATCCCTGCCGGCACTGCTCAAAAAACAGGGTTATCAGACGCTTTTCCTTTATAACGGTCTTTTTTCCTGGGATAATAAGGAGGGTTTTTTCCGAAATCATGGAATGGACCGTTTTATAGGCACACATGACTACAAGAATCCCACCTTCGTTGACCCAGTCTGGGGCGTGTCTGATTATGATGTCTTTATGAGGGCGAACCAGGAATTCATAAAGATGTCGGAAAAGGGACCATTCTTCGCCATAATCCTTACGCTCTCAAACCACTCCCCCTTCAATCTGCCTGATCCCCTTCCCTTCCAGAGGATCAAGACGGGGGATGATCTAGAGAAACGCTTTAACGGCATAAGATATGCCGACTGGGCACTGGGAGAGTTCATAAAGGCCGCGCAAAAGGAAAATTATTTCAGGAATACCCTTTTTGTCATAACTGGTGATCACGGATTCGGCACACCTCCCATGATCACGGAAATGAGGCTCGAACGATTTCATGTTCCACTTCTATTTTACTCGCCATATCTACTGAAAGAAAAGAATAAACGAAAAAAAGTTGTCGCCAGTCAAGTCGACATCATTCCCTCTACACTTGGCCTGCTGGGGATGGATATCCCTCACCAGTCATGGGGCAGAAACCTGTTTGCAATCAATGATTCAGACCCTGGTTTCGCAGTCATAAAACCTTCGGGAGGTGAAGAAGTTGCAGCCATAATCGAAGGAGATCTCATTTTGAAATATGCACCCAAAACCAGGCCGGTACTGGAACGCTTCTCCCTTGGCTTCCCCCCAAATACGGAGAAACTTCCTGTAAAAAACAATCCCGTGGTGAAAAAACTGAAAAAAGAACTCAGGGCCTACATAGAGGCCGCCATATTGGCCTTGAGAGAAAGGAAAATTGGAGTGCCATAACAATCTCTTACTTCGCTCATCCTACATACCCGCGTAACGCGCTTTCCAATAGCCGAGTTCCAGGCATTTTCTGGGACCAGGACATCAAGATGTTTTCGGTGATCTCAAAAATTTCACCTAAATGGTGCATCAATATCAGGCTATTTTCTCTGGCATTTGCAGCTGCATAATTCTGAATAAAAACACCTTGACTCGTCCACTTCAAAGTGAATCGATGTCAGAACAGATTTATCTTATGACATTACTGTATTTAGTGATAAAATTATGATATAAAAATTTTATGTTCATAAGGCATCATAAAAAAATCACTTATACCT
>CAZUIH010000003.1:0-40466 GCA_964620365.1 uncultured Desulfobacterales bacterium
GTTTTTTACATGCACATGAACAGCCCATTAAATTGTTCATGAATAATCCGGGATAAGGGGCTGGTTGCACCTTTTGGGTGAAGATTTTTCACATGCAATCTGCTGTTAATTTAATGAGTTAAAAAAATATTCTTTGGAGATTTGAAGTGCATAATTCGGGAAGATGATCCAGGCATGGGCGGTATAGAAAAACAGTGTTCAGACAAAGGCCCTAGTCACGCTTCTTCTTCAAGACCTTGATCTTTTCAACGATCTTTCTGTAATACACCTGGTCTTTTTCCAGCTCTATGGGCCTACTTCTTAGGAGATTTGCCTTTGTTACCAGAAGATTTAATTTTTGGATCTGGCGGTACCGCTCCTCTTCATCCTCAAGCTGTTCAAGGAGGTCAGTAACCGCTTTTATCTCTTTTTCTGCCTGGATTTCAGGCGGAAGAAATCCGGCATTCTTCAAAATCTTGTAGGCCATCCGAAGATCGGAAGGTATGAAGGAATCATCTTCAAACTCCAGAGGGCGTCCCTTTCCCCTCAGGTTGTCAAACTCGCCGCGGTCAATGGCTTCCTTGATGCGTTTTTCCGCAATTTTCTCGAAAAAGAACATTTACGCCAAGCCCAACTTTTATTTTATGCTAGTAATATAATGCAAAAAAAGTCATCTTGAGTATATTTTTTTATAAATCTGACCGCAAGATCCTGCTCTTTCGTTTGGGAGAACTATGCTTGAAGAACTGGGGCTTCAAAACTTTGTGCTGATAAAAGAGGCCAATCTCACCTTTTCCCAGGGGCTCACTGTCCTGACTGGTGAAACAGGTGCAGGCAAATCACTTCTAGTCCAGGCCATTAAGCTTGTCCTTGGTGAAAGGGCGAGTCCTCAACATATACGGGCCGGGGAAGAGCAGGCCATGGTACAGGCGCTCTTCGATATACCAAAAGAAGAATGGGGCCGATTCGAGGCCATGGGGATTTCCTGTGACGAGGGCATCATAATCAGGCGGCTCATATCCCGTTCAGGCCGTAGCAGGATATATGTCAACGGCGCCATTTTTACTCTCCAGGATCTGAAAAGGGTAACATCACGCCTTGTAAGCCTTGCCAGTCAACACGAATACCAGGAACTGACCAAAAGGGAAAACCACATCCACTGGCTGGACATTTTTGGTGGCCTGAAAAAAGAGGTCCTGCACTTCGAAAATGAGTTCAAGGGACTCAAAAAACTCAAAAAAGAGTTGGAAGAGGCCAGGTCAAAACGAGAAAAAGCAGAAGAACTTCTTGAGCGATACACAAATGAACTTAAGCTCATAGAAGAAATAAGTCCAAGGCCAGGTGAAGATGAGGAACTTGAGCAAGAAAAGCGGGTGTTGAAGTCAGCTGCGGACCTGAGGAGCCTAGGTGAAGAATGCTATCAAAATCTCTATGCTGGCAAGGGCTCGGTGCATGAAATCATAGCAACCTGCGCAAAGACACTCGAAAAAATGAGTTTTCTCGACGAAACCCTGAACCGTCAACTTGAAGAACTCCGCTCCATAACGTACCAGACAGAAGAAGTAAGCTGGTCCATCCGTGACTATATCCATAACCTCCCGACAGATTTGACCAGGCTGGACCAGATTGAGGAACGAATCTTCAGGATCAGAGAACTTAAAAAACGTTTCGGTCCGGAAATAACCGATGTGCTTGAATACAAAAAGAAGGCCGAGGCTGAAATAGCCGAACTGTCCAGGAATGACGATCTGATCGACAACCTGCGTACAAAGATCGAAAGAGCGGAAGAAAGGCTCGTTGCAGAGGCCACAAGACTGTCCCAAAAACGAAAGGCCGCGGCCAAAGAGCTTTCTGATATCGTGACCAAGGAGCTGTCCGAGTTAAAGATGCACCAGGCCAGGTTTGTCGTGGAGGTAAAGTGCCCGGACAGGATCACTGCTTCCGATCTCGGCCCCAAGGGAATTGATAAGGTGGAATTTCTCTTCAGACCCAACGTCGGGGCCCCTCCCAAGCCCATCAGCTCCATTGCCTCAGGCGGAGAACTTTCAAGAGTCATGCTGGCGCTAAGGTCAGCCCTTTCCCAAAAGGGGGCTATCGAGACCCTTATCTTTGACGAAATCGATGCCGGGCTTGGAGGGGAAGTGGCGGAAATGGTAGGCAAAAAGCTCAAGAATCTCGCCCAAAAGGGACAGGTCATAACTGTTACCCATTTTCCCCAGGTTGCTGCCCTCGCAGATCACCATATAGTGGTTTCAAAGTGTGTAAGGAATGGTTCCACCGTAACCAGTGTCCAGAAAGTAGGTGACGAAGAAGAACGCATTGAAGAACTCGCCCGAATGCTCGGCGGGGACAGGCTTTCGGCAAGACGCTATGCAGAAGACCTAATAAAAAGGGCCACCCACAAAAAGCAACATTCCACCCATTCTTAACTCTTGTCTTAAAGAAAAATTCCTGTTTTTTTAGGGCACTCAAAATAACGATGACAGTGATTTCAAGAACGGACGTGAATACAAAATTCAAAGAAGAATCCACGGTAACGGGTCTGGTACTTTTTTCTGGTGGACTGGACAGCATCCTGGCCTGTAAGGTCCTTCAGGAGCAATCTGTAAGGGTAATTGCACTTAAATTCATAACACCATTCTTTGGATATGATCTAAAGAAGAGGGAAGAGGCAGCCAGGGCCAGGTTGTTTGACAAATACGGGATAGATGTCCGCATAATCGACATCACTGAACCATACCTGTCAATGCTCAAAAAACCGGCACATGGCTACGGCAGATACTTCAATCCATGCATAGACTGTAAAATACTCATGATTCGTAAGGCTGTTGAGATGCTCGACCGGTTCGACGCACAGTTTGTCGCTACCGGAGAGGTATTGGGGCAAAGGCCCATGTCCCAAAGACGGGATGCCATGCGCATAATTGAGCGGGACAGCGGGGCTGATGGAGTCTTACTTCGGCCCCTTTGCGCAAAACACCTCCCCCTAACCCCCATGGAGGAAAAGGGCCTCGTGGACCGGAGCAGGCTCCTCAATCTTGCAGGCAGGGGGAGAAAGGAACAAATGGCACTGGCGGAAAGGTATGGGATACGGGATTATCCCACACCGGCTGGAGGCTGTGTCCTTGCAGATCCCATACCCTCGGAACGGCTGAAAAAGATGTTTGATCTCTGGCCTGACATCACCGCCAACGACTGCCTGCTCGCCCAAACGGGTAGACACTTCCTCCTGCCAGACGGTTCACTCCTTGTCGTGGGCAGGAAAAAAGAGGAAAACATAAAGATGTCGTCTCTGAAACAGGCAGGGGACATACTTATAAACGCAACACATGGCCCTGGTCCCACGGGATTGTGGAGAAAGGCAAAAGGGATGGAACTGAATTTCTTGGCAGGCGGAATTGTGGGCCGCTAGTTAAAAGGTCGGCCCAGTGAAGCCGACATGAGATTTCTAGATGTAGCCACAGGGAATAGTTCTACAAAAAATGTGAAAGTGTTGTCCGACAAAGAGATCGACAACTTACGCCTTTAATAAAAAATCAAGGCTTCAGCGACGTTAATGCGTGTAAAATTATCATTGCATAACTCCTTTTTCAAAGGTACTTTCCTTGCTTTAAGGTAAAAAAGATTAAAAAATAGCTTTTTATTATTCAGGAAAGGAGCGGGTCCAGTATGCTTGACTTCATTCGCCAGAATGCGGGTTCCTGGCTTATCAAATTTATACTCGGGGCCATTGTGGTAGTTTTCATTTTTTGGGGTATAGGAAATTTCCGCTCCCAAAGGCTGCAAGTAGTAGCCAAGGTGAACGGAGAAGAAATTTTAGTACCACAATACCAGAAGGTCTACAGTGCCACTGTTGAAAGATATAGCCAACTGTTCGGCGGAAAGATACCGGAAGGTTTTCTTGAGCAAATCAATATAAAGAAAGGCGTACTCAACGCCCTCATAAATGATATCCTCGTCCGACAGGCCGCGAAGGACATGGGCGTCATGGTAACGAATGAAGAGGTTCAGCAGGCTATCATCTCTATTCCCGCCTTTCAAAACCAGGGAGTTTTCGACAAGACCCTATATGAGAAAGCCCTCAGAAGAGAACGACTGACCCCTGTGGAATTCGAGAACCAGGTACGCCAGCAGATGCTCACCAACAAACTGAAGGCGGTGCTACTGGCACCCCTTGCAGTTCCTGATCAAGAGGCACAGGAACACTATCTCTATGAAAACGAGGAGGTAAATCTTCTTTACACCATCATCAAGGATGATGAATGCAAAGACCAGGTGAAGGTCACAGATGAAGAACTCGCAGCATGGTACGAAAAAAACAAGAACCGATACGAAACAAAACCCCAGGTAACCATCCGCTACCTGACCTTTTCCAGGGACAAAACAGCCAAGACTGTGGATGTGGATGAAGCACAGGTAACTTCCTATTATGAGGATCACAAGGATCAGTATCACGTCCCAGAAAGGAGAAAGGCCCGCCATATTCTCATAAAGGTTGATCAAGACGCTGACGAAAAGGCCGTCAATGAAGCTGAGAAAAAGGCACAGGAGATCCTGGCCCGTCTTAAAAAAGGGGAAAGTTTTGAAAAACTGGCCCAACAGTACTCGGATGATCCAGGCAGCGCGTCAAAAGGGGGAGACCTTGGCTACTTCACCAGGGGCATGATGGTTAAACCCTTTGATGACACGGTGTTTAGCATGAAAGAGGGGGAGATAAGCCCTCCTGTCCGTACCAGATTCGGCTTTCACATCATCAAGCTCGAAAAGATAGAGCCGGCACATATCCGCCCGATCGAAGAGGTCAGGGGAGAAATCAAAAAAACACTGAAGGGCAAAAAGGTGGAAAGAGATCTCTGGAATAAGGCCAACAATGCCTATGATGAAATCATTCAGCTTGGAAGCCTGGATGAATTCGCCAAGAAAAACGGGTTAACCCTGAATAGCACAGAACCTTTTACCATTGATAATCCGCCTGCTGTCCTGGGGAAAAATCCAACCCTTCTGTCCAACATCTTCGCTTTGAGTCCAGGTGAGTTGAGCTCCATACTCCAGGTGCCCGACGGTCTCATGATCGCAGAACTCGTAGAAAAGAAACCCCCGTATATACCAGAGCTGAAAGGGGTAAAAAAACAGGCCCAGCAAGATTTCATAAAAGAAAAATCGGCAGAAATATGCAAGGAGAAGGCGGAAAAACTACTTACGGTCGCACGTTCACAGGGCCTTCCCCAGGCAGCAAAAGAGGCCAAACAAGAGGTAAAGGAGACGGGCTTTTTTAAACGCACCTCTCGGACTGCTGACGGGAGATTGCCCCTTGCGACCATACAGGTCGCCCAGTCCCTTTACGAAGGCAAAATATATCCAGATAAGCCCGTAAGGAGTGGAACGAACTGGTACATCCTTGCATTCAAGGCAAAGAGGGATCCTGACCCAGATGGATTTCCAGCTAAAAAGGAAGAAATAAAAAAGAGACTCCTGGAAAAGAAACAGCAGATAGTATTTGATGACTGGATCAAAAGCCTAAGGGCCAAGGCCGATATCCAACTGATGCAGAAACTTTAAGACGCTGTTAAGTCAGTATGAGGCTGGCATGAGATAACAACTTGGGGGCAGGGTATCTCCCTGCCCCTGCCTTGAAATCTCATGCCAAAGGGGACCTCTAAAGATCAGATCCTTTGCTCAAAGTTTTTTCCTCTCTATGCCTGCATCTTCTGGGCTTGAAAGTTGATACACCCTGAGTTTTCTGCTGCGCGGAAATTCCCTTTTCATCATGGACTTGAGAATCCTAGGCAGATCTGAGAGCGTTACACGGCTCTCCAATTCCTCATATCCTCTTTCTCTTACCCAGTACAGATCTTCCGACTCCTTGATGATGGATATCCCGCGGTTTCTCTTGTAAGACAGTATCTCCACTCCCTGGTGACATGGAGACTTCTTCAGGGCGTTAACTACTTTTTGAAGAGCGCTTTCCTTGTTAACCAGTGCCATCCTTACTTTTACCTGCCATTAACAGGGCCTTTTTGAGTGCCTTAATATGGACGTCTCCAGCATAATGAAGGCTGCTCTTCCCAGAAACGGGATCAAAGGCCGACGGATCAGCCATGCAGATAAACTGCACCTCCCTGCCTATGGCAGCCAAGGCTTCCTCCACTGTGAGGCCCCTGATTCTGTCTATTACCTGCCATGTGGCCCCGCATGAGGCCCCTCTCCTGACCTCCATGGAAACAATCTTTCCATCCTCCACTTTAACCTCATACTCCGGGACCCCGAACTGGGCGCCATATTGGCCCAAATCCCCTCTCTTGCCAAGCCCACAGCATGTAAATGGCGTTATGGCCCCTGGAATATGCTGGCCTGAAGCGATGACAGGAATGGACTTTTTTAAACAGACAGTCACCAGATATTCTGAGAGATCTGGATGTTTCAGGAAATCAAGAACCAGGTCTGCTTCAAAGTCATCAGTGATAAACTCTTTGGGTTCATCTATTAAGGGAGGGAGGGGACCGGAGACATTGTAAACCTTTACGATTTCAATGTCCCTACCATAAACCTGTATACCTGCTATCTTATAATCTCCGGAGCCGTCTTCCTCAAAAATCACTATTTTTTGTGTTTTTCTATTTAAATCAGCCACAGTTCTATTATAACCTTCAGATGCAATATCTCAGAATTTCCTTCACGGTCGTCTCTGAATATTCGTCCGTCATACCCCAAATACCTGCCTGAAACACACAGTTCTTTGCAATTTTTGAACAATCCTCGGCAGCCAGCCCCAGATCCCGTAAGGATGCAGGCACGCCTATGGTCCGAAGCCAGCCCTTGAAGGCTGAAATACCGTTTTTTGCCTTTTCTTCCACAGTCATTCCTTCAACTCTAAATATCTTTTCGCCAAAACGAGACAATTTTTCTACCCGTCTCTTGGAAAACCACTCCATCCAGCCAGGAAGTATTGCCGCCAATCCGGCACCATGGGGCACCTGGTACAATGCGCTGACCGCATGCTCTATCAAATGCACTGGAAAACGGTGATCTCCCACTCCTGCCTTGGTGAGCCCGCACAGGGCAAGAGTTGCGCCCCACATGAGGGTAGCCCTAGCCTCGTAGGAGGATGGCTCTTTAAGGGCTTCCTCGGTAGCCTCCATAATGGTTTTGACAAGTCCCTCGGCCATTCGATCCTGCAAACGGGTATGTGGATCTGGCCCATTGAAATAGGTCTCCAGCAGATGACAGACGGCATCCACTCCTCCATAGGCAGTATAATCCCTGGGCACTGTAAAGGTGAGGACAGGATCAAGTATTGAAACCCGCGGATATACGTGTGGAGAGCCAGTGGCAAGTTTATACCCGGTTACCGAGTCTGTTATTACCATGTAACCATTCATCTCGGAACCGGATGCTGCGATGGTGGGGGCCGTTACAACAGGCAGCGCCTTTTTTATTTCGGATTTACCAAGGAAAACATCCCATATGTCGCCCTGCTCCAGCAACGCTCCGGCAGCTACCGCCTTAGCCGTATCCATCACACTGCCTCCGCCCAGGGCAAATATTGCCTCCACACCATTTTTCTGGACGATGCCTATACCGTCTCTGACCCTGGAAAGCAGCGGATTCGACTGCACGCCATCGAGATCGAACACCTGGCAGCCAGCCTTCTCCAGTGATTCCCTTACCCTTCCATATACGCCACTTCTCTTGACACTCCCCCTGCCTGTAACAAGTAAAATTTTTTCTCCGAAAGAACCTGCCAACTCTCCGGCGCGATCAATTGCGTCTCTACCGAAAACTATACGTGTTGGATTATGAAACTCGAAGTCCTGCATCTTTTATCTCCTTGCAATGGGAAGATGGTCCTACATGCCACAATCTCTTGCGTTTGTCTTACGTTGCGGGCATGGATGATTTCAAGGTTTTAATCTTTTTCCGCAAATTACCTTCCTGGCGGGAAACAAAGCGCCGCTTCCTTGATCCTTCCCTCGAGCCTGTGGCCTATATATTCTTCAACCCGTGGGATCATGTCATCAAAATAGGCTACTATCTCCTTTTCCGTGGCGCTGGTTTTAGTCTGGGAAAAGATACAATATCTCTCTCCGCCGCCGGCAGATGGAAGGCCAAATTCTTCAAGAAAATGCCTTGTAACCTCTTCTGAATCGAATACTCCAAGGGCCGGGATCTTGGTGCTAATGCCGAATCCCATGGAGAGCTCAACGATCCTTTCCATAAAGGCTGTGGTCTGTTCGGGGAAACATCCTTGTTTCTTTGCGTATCCTGCCACAAAAACTGGCACCAGATGCTCTACACAATAGATAATAGCCCTTGCGTGCATGGCGAGTTTACATGCCACACAGACAAGATTTTTCCCTCCGTACCTGGGCATGAGTTCTTCATACCAATCCAGCCAAAGTCCCTGGAAAAGTCGGCCCACATCCAGTTCCACAAAGGAGGCTTCAGGCGGTGTTTCGGGATATGGAAACTGACCTGCCAAAATCTTTTCGGCTGTTCGGAAACGCTCTCGTGGAAATTCAGGAAACCTGCCTGAACCATTTACCATATGAAGCAAATGAATTTTTCTTGGCATTTTGAATTCAGGGTGTCCACCGGATGTCGCAAGGGCATAGAGGGCTAGGGAATCCCTGCCGCCAGAATAAAGTATTGCCAGTTCCTGTCTTTCCATCACCTGTTATCCCATAACTTCGTCTCGTTCAAACCAGACAACACTGAAACCCTGAATCCAAATGATTCCAAACAACCAAGTCTCTCACGACCAGGACCTACATCCTTCCTGGCCCCACAGAGCCAATCCAAACAAATATGAACGCAGTGTATGTCTTCTTTGCCTAGGAGCTGTACTTTTTCAACCACTCAAGCAGGTGACGTGCATCGCGGGGAGGCACCACCACGCCATAAAACAATATTTCTTTTGGGGTATGAGAACTCCCGTAATAGGTATCATTTGCGTAATAATCATGACGCAGATACGCTCCCTCGAGGGATATGCCCACAAAAAATCCCTTGCTCCTGGAATAAGAATAGATTTCAGCGTTGAGAGTCAAGTCAGTCGATGCAGTCAGCTTTCTCCCAACAGGCCCTGCCGCCACAGAAATATCTCCGCCAAGGGTAAGGTTATCCCGTGACAGGGCATCAATTCCTCTTTTATTCATGATAACTAGGACTAAATCAGTAGACTGTACCCCGATCTGCCAGCCAACACTGCCGCTTCCGATCTTAAGGAAAACCGGTCCCCGCCATTCATTGGTCTCAGGATTCCTGGCCACCAATATCCCCTCGCCATAACTTGCCCCAAAGATGAATCCCCCTTTATACACCGACGGGAAAATGGCAATACCGTAGCAACGTGACAAAAGCTCCTCGGGTATGCCACCATCCGGACTTTTTTGAATCTCCTCTAGAACAACCCTGGCCTTACGCACAAGTTCCTTCGGTCCAGTGAAACCGTAGGCATGGAATAAGGGAACCAGTAAGAATGCGATAACGAATATGGCTGATTTCAGAAACATTCTCTTAGACGCATAAGCAGACAAAGATTGGAGACTTATCGAGGTCATATTTTACCTCCGTGTAGTGAATTGATTTTAAATATACTAAGCACACATCTATTCTACCTCAACACTAACAGGTGGAAAGATAAAGAAAATATTGATACCCTGATGTCTGAATATTCTAATGTCAGCCCTCTTGAGAATTTGCACAAAAATGTATTCTCTGCCCAATTCGTACCATCAACAATTGCAATTCACCAATTCTAAGGTATACCTTAGAAAAATTTTATAAAGTGAACACAGTCAAGGGATAGTCTATGACCACGAAAAAAGAGGAAACAACAAAACCCTGGGGGGGCCGCTTTCAGGAAGCAACCGACTCCATGGTTGAGGATTTCACTGCATCCGTCCATTACGATCAACGACTTTACAGGCAGGATATAAAAGGTAGCAAGGCCCACGCGCGCATGCTGGCAAGGCAAGGCATTATTGCCCAGGAAGATGCCGAGGCCATAGTGAATGGGCTTGATGCCATCGAGGAAGAGATCTCCACAGGTAAATTCACCTGGAAAAAAGAGCTCGAAGATGTCCACATGAACATAGAGCGGGCCCTGGTAGAACGTGTTGGAGAGGCTGGCAAACGACTTCACACCGCGAGAAGCAGGAATGATCAGGTGGCCACAGACGTCCGGCTCTATCTGCGGGAAGAAATAGACAGGCTTGACCAACTCCTTAAAAAACTCCAAATGGCCCTGCTCGGGCAGGCAGAAAAATACAAAGATCTCATCATTCCGGGATACACACATCTGCAGCGCGCCCAACCTGTCCTGTGGGCACATCACATGATGGCCTATTTCGAGATGTTCAAGCGAGACAGACAACGGCTCATGGATTGCCGAAAGAGGGTCAACATATGCCCCCTGGGAAGTGCCGCCCTTGCCGGAACCGAGTTCCCCATTGACAGGGAATGGGTTGCAAGAGAACTGGGCTTTGATGCAATATGCGCCAACTCAATGGATGGTGTGGCTGACAGGGACTTTATTGTCGAATTCCTCTCAGCAGCTTCCCTTGTCATGGTTCATCTAAGCAGGCTAGCCGAAGAGCTGATCCTTTGGGCCTCCACAGAATTTTCCTTCGTGGAACTTCCTGATTCCTTCTGTACAGGCTCGAGCATCATGCCTCAAAAGAAAAACCCGGATGTCATGGAACTCGTAAGAGGCAAGACCGGGAGGGTCTTTGGCCATCTGTTTTCTCTGCTCACCATATTGAAGGGCCTCCCCATGACCTACAACAGGGATCTTCAAGAGGACAAGGAACCCCTGTTTGACACAATCGATACCGTCTCCGCATCTGTGGCTGTCACCGCCGCCCTTATCGACAGAATGAAACCAAGAAAGGAGATATTGGCCCAGGCTTCAACGAGCGGGTATCTCACAGCCACGGATCTTGCAGACTATCTTGTCACAAAGGGTGTTCCCTTCAGGGAGGCACATTCCATTGTCGGTAAGGCCGTGGCGTACTGCATAGAAAAGAAAAAGGATCTTTCCCAGTGCAGCCTTGATGAACTCAAAGAATTTTCCCCACTTATCGATGAAGATGTATTCCAGGTTTTGACCCTTGAGGGTTCTGTATCTTCCAGGAAATCCCCTGGAGGCACAAGCCATGAAAGGGTTTCCCAGGCTATTGATGCTGCCAGGCGCTGGTTAGAGGAATAAACATGAACAAAAAAATCCTTTTCCTCTCCATCCTAACCCCTTTTATTTTGATCTTTATTCTGGGATGCGGCCGCAAGGCCTCTCCGGTCCCGCCGGGGACCATACGCCCAGTGGCCATTAAAGACCTTGGTTACAAGATAACAGAACAGGGCGTGGAGCTTAGCTGGAGTGTGCCCGTTAGGAACAGGGACGGAAGCCCCCTTGCAGGCATCAAGGGTTTCCAACTCCTGAAGGCTGAAATCCCTCTTGAAGACGTTTGTAGCGAATGTCCCCCTCCCTTTGGGGAACCTATCTTCATCACCTACGAATCCAAGCCGGAAGAGGCGAGAAAGATAGTCTATGAAGACAGAACACTTCGCCAAGGGATGCGGTATGTATATGAGGTCCGTACGGTCAAGGGTTGGCTGAATGTCAGTGACTCCTCAAACAGGATCTCCATTGCATGGCATTCACCTCCCCTTGCACCAAAGGCCGCAGTGGCTGTGCCCATGGAAAGCGGGATATTAGTGAGATGGAAACCACCTGAATCCTGGTCCGACGGAATGCCCATTGACATGCCCCTGTCTTACAAGATCTACCGTTCACTGCCTGGCAGAGACGAGTGGACTACCATTGAATCCGTGTCCACCACATCCTACTTTGACAAAACCATCAAGAGACAGAGAAAATACAGGTACAAGATATCCGCCGTGCTTGACTTCTATGGAACAAAAATTGAGGGCCCTCACAGCAAAGAGGTATCCGTGGAGTCCAAGGACATAACGCCACCTGCCCCTCCCAAGGGACTGGTGGGTGTGTCATCTGTCGAGGGAGTAGAGCTTCTATGGCAGGAAAACAGTGAACCCGATCTTGAAGGATATATAGTTTACAGGATGGGTCCAGGCGCCCTTGTTTACAGGTTGAATCATAAACCCGTGACAATGCCGCGTTTCGTTGACAGGACGAAGCTTACACCAGGACGTTACAAATACTGGATTACGGCCGTAGACAAATCAATTCCGCCGAATGAAAGCACACCTTCGCAACCAGCTGAAATTCTAATAGAAAAAAGATAATGATCTGGAGATGAGGATAAAACCCCATGCACTGTTTTCATTTTAAGGAAAAAGAACTTTACTGCGAGGATGTCCCGGTCAGGGAGATAGCGAAAAAGGTAAAGACCCCTTTCTATCTTTATAGTGCCAGGACCTTGGAAAGACATTTCAACGCCTTTGACAAGGCATTCTCATCCCATCCCCATCTTATCTGTTTCGCGGTAAAAGCAAACAGTAACCTGGCAGTGCTCAATGTTCTGGCCCGAATGGGCGCTGGCGCCGATATTGTTTCAGGCGGAGAACTTTACAGGGCATTAAAGGCTGGCATACCAGCTGACCGAATAGTTTATTCCGGGGTTGGGAAAAGTGAAGCAGAAATTCGCCAGGCACTCAAGGCTGACATATTGATGTTCAACGTGGAATCCCTCGAGGAGCTGGACGCAATAGCGGCCCAGGCCAAGAGACTGCGAACCAGGGCCAGGATCTCCTTCAGGGTTAACCCGGACGTAGACCCCAAGACCCATCCTTATATTTCCACCGGGCTAAAAGAAAATAAATTCGGCATCCCCATGGACCTGGCAGAGAAGGCCTTTATGACGGCCAACTCAATGGAATACCTGCAGGTAGTGGGAGTGGACTGTCACATAGGGTCCCAGCTCACCCAGGTAGCCCCCTTTGTGGATGCCCTAAAAAGGATAAAAGGCCTTGTAAATAGATTGCGTGCCCAAGGAATACACCTCAAATACCTGGACATAGGTGGAGGGCTCGGAATCAGGTACAAGGACGAAAATCCACCTGAGCCAGCGAGCTATGCAAATGCCATCTTGGAAGAGATGGATGATATGAAAGACCTTACCATCATCCTTGAGCCTGGCAGGGCCATAGCGGGAAACGCCGGCATATTGGTGACCAAGGTCCTCTACACCAAAAACACGGGAAACAAAAATTTTTACATAGTGGATGCTGCCATGAATGACCTTGCAAGACCAAGCCTTTACAAGGCATACCATGAAATAGTGCCAGTGGTTAAACCTGATATTTCGGAAAACTGCATAGTTGATATAGTTGGCCCCATATGTGAGACAGGCGATTTTCTGGCAAAGGACCGGTCCATGCCTGTCCTTTCTGCCGGAAACCTGCTTGCGGTAATGAGTGCCGGGGCATATGGATTCACCATGTCTTCCAACTACAATTCAAGACCAAGGGTGGCAGAGGTTATGGTATCCGACGACCGCTTTGAAATCGTGCGAAAACGGGAGACCTATGCCAGGCTCACCCAGGGGGAATCAATACCAGACTGGATGAAGGTGTGACAAAATGACTCCCATTAGTTTTAAAAAAATGCATGGCAGTGGGAATGATTTCATTCTCGTTGACAACAGAGAAGGTATTATTAAACGTTCCCAGGGGCCAGAAATGGCCGAGCGGCTGTGTCAAAGAAAATTTGGAATAGGGGCTGACGGTTTCATACTCTTAGAAAATTCATCCCGCGCTGATTTCAAGTGGCGCTTTTATAATGCTGATGGCAGCGAGGCCGAGATGTGCGGAAATGGAGGGAGATGCGCAGCCCGTTTTGCTTTCCTATCAGGAATAGCACCATCCAACATGACCTTTGAAACCCTTGCTGGAATAATAAAAGCGGACGTCAATGGAAGCAGAGTAAAACTCCAGCTTCCAAAGCCTTACGATTTGAAGCTGGACGTCAAGCTATCCTTTCACGAAAAGGAATTTATTGTGCACTGCATAAACACCGGCGTACCTCATGCCATAATATTCCAAGAGGACCTTGACTCTACGCCGGTATATGAGTGGGGCAGGCTCATACGCCACGATCCCACATTTAAACCCGCGGGCACCAATGTCAATTTTGTCAAAGTAAGTGACAGACACAATATTGTCATAAGGACTTATGAACGCGGGGTAGAAGACGAAACCCAGGCATGTGGCACCGGGGCGGTAGCCAGCGCGATCCTATCCGCCAAGAAGGGGTTTACGGAAAGCCCTGTAAAAGTTACGACCTGGGGAGGAGAGCAACTTATAGCATATTTTAAGCTTGGCGATCCTGATATAAAAGAAGTCTTCTTGGATGGAGAGACCGTACTGGTTTACTCAGGCGTTCTCGATGGAGATTTAAGGTAAAGAAAATTGACTTAAAATCTTGCCCTTGTTAACCAAAAATTTTAGAGTCTCTTTTTAATATTGATAAAAATACCCTGGGAGGTTTGTTATGGCCTGTGGAACAAAGGCATGCAAAAAGGGAGGAAGTACCCAAAAAAAGAAAAAAAGCATAGGTGGAGCAATCGTTGCCATTGTTACGCCTTTTAAAGACGGAAAACTCGATGAAGAGGGCCTTAAATCCCTTATCGAATGGCAGATAAAGGCCGGGACCCACTGCATCGTCCCTTGTGGCACCACGGGGGAATCAGCCACCTTGAGCCATGAAGAGCATATGAGGGTGGTGGAGCTTACGGTGGAAACTGTAAGGGGAAGGGTCCCTGTGATAGCCGGCACTGGCTCAAACTCCACTGAAGAGACCATAATGCTCACAAAACATGCGAAAAAGGCTGGAGCAGATACTGCGCTCGTAATAACACCCTATTACAACAAGCCCAGCCAGGAGGGTCTTTATCAGCACTTCATGAAGGTTGCGGAAGAGTGCAAGTTCCCCATGATTCTCTATAATGTGCCTGGCAGAACCAGTGTGAACATGCTGCCTGAAACAGTAGCCAGATGCGCAGCAAATAGGTACGTTATTGGGATAAAGGAGGCCACCGGAAGTCTGAAACAGGTAGCCGATGTAATAAGACTATGCCCCAAAAATTTCATAGTGCTCTCCGGAGATGACTTTACTGCATTTCCCACCATGGCCATCGGCGGCAAGGGCGTGATCTCGGTGGCATCCAACGTGATGCCAAAGGAAATGGCATCCATGATGAACAGTTTTGAAAAAGGGAACATAGCAAGGGCGCGCCAGCTTCATTACAAGCTGTTCCCTCTTTTTGGGGCGTTATTCTATGAGACCAACCCGGTTCCTGCCAAAACTGCCCTTGCGATGATGGGCAAGATCGAATCCGACGAGGTAAGGTTACCTCTGGCGCCTATGAGCGACGCAAACAAGGACCGCTTGAAAGAGGTGCTGGTAAATTTGAAACTGATCTAAGACCCTGAGGCCTAGGGGCCTAAATATATTTTTGAATTAACAACAGTCTTTCTTCGCCTTAAACAGGAGGAGTGATCATGGTAAAGGCAATTGTCGCCGGTGCGGGAGGCCGCATGGGTGGACGCATAATCAATATGATTCAGGACGCAGAGGGTATAGCACTCAGCGCTGCCTTTGAGCATCCTGACAGCCCAAAAGTGGGACAGGATGCCGGAGAAGTAGCCGGTGTTGGAACCCTGGATATACCAATTCAAGACAGTTTGGATAAGGTCATAGACAAGGGAGATGTAATCATCGATTTCACCTTTCATGAAGCAACCGTGAAACATGCGGAAATCGCTGCTGCCAACAAAAGGGCTATGGTCATAGGGACCACGGGACTCACCAACCAGGAAATGGGCAGAGTAAAAGAACTCTCCGCACAGTTTCCCTGTGTCCTGGCCCCCAACATGAGTGTTGGAGTCAACCTCTTGTACAAACTGGTTGAAACGGCCGCCAAGGTATTAGGTGATGATTACGACGTCGAGATTGTCGAGGCCCATCACCGCATGAAAAAAGATGCCCCGAGCGGCACAGCTCTCCAGCTTGGAAGAGTTGCAGCAAAAGCCCTGGGCAGAGACCTCGACGAAGTAGGGGCTTTTGCTCGCCATGGTCTGATAGGAGAACGGAAGAAAGAGGAAATCGGCATCCAGACTGTCAGAGCCGGTGATATTGTAGGGGAACACACTGTGCTTTTCGGAGGCATCGGAGAACGCATTGAGCTCGTCCACAAGGCTTCGAGCCGGGATACCTTCGCAAAAGGGGCTGTGAGGGCCGCCCTCTGGATAGTAAACCAGCAACCTAGCCTTTATGACATGCAGGATGTGCTTGGACTAAAATAAACCTGCTTTCTTCGACAAAACTGACCGGAAGGAATTTAAATGAAAATAGTACGCTTCCGCACCCATGACAGCAAGGTCATTCGTTACGGCCTGTGGCGTGAAGATTATGTAAGGGTAATAGCGGCCACCCCTTTTGAGGGAATGATCGTTGGCACATCAGAACAATATGAGATTGAGGATGTTGTCATCCTGTCTCCCTGCGTTCCTACAAAAGTGGTCGCTGTGGGATTGAATTTCAGGGATCATGCCAAGGAGATGAATATGGCCCTTCCCGAGGAACCGCTTATCTTTCTGAAACCACCTTCTTCGGTGATTGGCCATGGTGATGAGATTGTTCTTCCTGAAATGAGTAACCAGGTGGAACATGAAGCGGAACTGGGTGTGGTAATAGGCACCAGGGCAAAAAACGTACATGCTAAAGATGCGCAGAGGTATATCCTGGGCTATACCTGTCTCAACGATGTCACTGCCCGTGACCTGCAGAGGAAAGATGGCCAGTTCACAAGGGCGAAAGGTTTTGATACCTTTTGCCCGATTGGCCCCTGGATAGAGACAGAGATTGATCCTAGTGACCTTGCTGTCGAGTGTTTGGTAAATGGGGATGTCAAACAGGCCTCAAGGACCAGCCAATTCATACATGATGTAAACGAACTGGTCAGCTTTATTTCTTCCGTTATGACATTAGAACCTGGTGATGTCATTGCCACCGGTACGCCAAACGGTGTTAGCAAGCTCAATCCGGGAGATGAAGTCACGGTTAGAATCGAAGGAATTGGAGACCTGACAAACAAGGTCGTCTCCTACGAATAAGAAATTTTACTAATGAAAGAAGGGAAGATTCTGATGCAGTTTCCAAAGTCACAGAGGATCAACCAACTGCCACCATATCTTTTTGTTGAACTTGACCGAAAAAAGGAAGAGGCACTCAAGAAGGGGGTTGACGTAATAGATTTAGGTATAGGCGATCCAGACCTTCCTACCCCTAAATTTATTGTGGAACGAATGATTGAGGCGGTACAGAACCCATCATATCACAGATATCCGTCTTCTGCCGGGATGGTCACCTTCAGAAAATCAGCGGCAAACTGGCTCAAGAAACGTTTTGGAGTATCCTGTGATCCTGACAACGAGATCTGCTGCCTCATTGGTTCCAAAGAGGCGATAGCCCACTTTCCCATGGCATTCATAGACCAGGGAGATGTGGTATTGGTCCCCACTCCCGGTTATCCAGTCTATCACATCGGCACACTGTTTTCAGGCGGTGAAACCTACTATCTCCCGTTGGTTTCAGAGAACAATTTTCTTCCCGATCTAGACTCTATCCCTGGGGATATCCTTGAAAGGGCCAAAATCCTCTGGCTCAACTATCCAAATAACCCCACAGCAGCCCTTGCCCCGGCTGATTTCTTCGAAAAGGTGGTGGACTTTGCCAAGGCGCACAATATCATTGTGTGCCACGATGCCGCCTACAGTGAAATGACCTATGACGGCTACAAGGCCCCGAGTTTTCTGGAAACTCCGGGTGCAAAGGACGTTGGAATCGAATTTCACTCCCTTTCAAAGACCTATAACATGACCGGATGGCGTATAGGTTTCGCCGCAGGAAACCCTGAACTCGTAGCAGCCCTGCGTCAGGTGAAATCCAATGTGGATTCAGGCCAGTTTGAGGCAATCCAGGAGGCAGCTATTGCGGCCCTTGACAGTGATCAGTCATGCGTAAGGGAGATGCAACAGATATACACTGAAAGACGAGATGTAATAGTTGCGGGTCTGAGAGAAATCGGAATAGATGCCCCTTCTCCCAAGGCCACATTTTACATATGGACCCCTGTCCCAAAGGGGTACTCCTCCCAGGAATTTTCCAGCCTTCTGCTTGAAAAGGCAGGAATAGTATGCACTCCAGGCAACGGTTTTGGTGAGCCAGGAGAAGGCTACATAAGAATAGCCCTGACCGTATCAAAAGAACGACTCAAGGAGGCAGTAGATAGACTCAAAAAAATACTGTAGACAAAAGAATTCCATCCTGACACAGGATACCCCCAAAAGGGGATTTATAGGCTTTGGGGCCAATATTGGCCCCAAAATTGAGACCTGTACTAGCGTCATTGGCATCCTTGACAATAGTCCAGGCATTAATTTGGTAGCATGCTCCCACTTCTATGAGACTGAGCCGGTCGGGATCGATACAGAGCATTGGTTTGTCAACGGAGTATGCGAGATATCTACAACCTTGGAGCCCAAAAAACTCCTTTCACTCCTTCTTGAAATAGAAAGCTATTTTGGCAGGGACAGGACCCTGGGAGATGATCGACCCATTGATCTTGATATTCTCTTTCTTGATGACATGGTAATAGACGAAAGAGATCTGCAAATTCCCCATCCACGACTTATTCAAAGGCGTTTTGTTCTCCTTCCGTGGGCTGAACTGGCCCCTGACCTGGTCGTCTCCCCCTGGGGAAAAAGCGTCTGTCAAATGCTTGGAGAACTTCCTGCCAATGGTCCTATTGTAAGAAAAATTAAAAGGAATAGAGGATTATGAGATTTCTCCTTTTTTTCTCACTGTGCCTGGTCCTCTACTACCTTATAAAACGCTATCTTGTTGGCCATTCCATCAAAGACGCAGACAAAAGAAAAGGTGGAAGGGCCAGATCTAGCCAAGGAAAAGTCTTTCATAAACCTCCCCCGATAACAGATGAACTAGTTCAGGACCCGGTATGCAAGGTCTACTGTCCAAAAAAGGAAGCCATTACATACAACTGGCAGGGCACCACATATTATTTCTGCAGTAAGAAGTGCTATAAAAAATTCAAGGCAGCACACCGGAAATAAGAAGTTTCTAGTCACCGTTCCTGGTCCACTCCTCTATGATGGCCAAAACCAGCTGTGCTGTTTCCACCATGTCGTCAAGACTTATATACTCATCTATGGTGTGGACCTTCTGCATACCTATGCCCATGATGACGGTTGCTATTCCCTTACCGTTTAACACGTTGGCGTCACTGCCTCCACCTGTACGCTCAAGACAAAGAGGCCTTCCCAGCGCATCTGCAGCCTCAAAGGCCGTAACCACTAACGGATGATCAGGGGCAACGCACATCATTGGATAATCATCCATAACCTCTGTCTGAACCGCAGGTAGATCTAGCCTTTCACCCGCCTCCTGCCTTCTTTTCCGTTCTTCCATGATCACCCTGTGAAACGTCCCCAGGATAGCATCTTGAACCTGTCTGAGCCTATCCGGGTCATGGCTGCGGACCTCACCTTGGATATCAACTGTATCCGGCACTATGTTGGTGGCATTGCCTCCATGTATGATTCCCACGTTCGCGGTGGTATCTTCGTCGACCTGCCCGAGTCTGACCTGAGAAAGTGCGGTTGAGGCTATCTGGATGGCATTTATACCGTCTTTCGGATTTATGCCGGCGTGGGCGGCCCTACCTTTTACCCTTATATTGAAACGTATTGCAGCAGGGGCCTGATTAATAAGCGTACCTGTATCGGTAGAATCAAGCGCGTAGCCAGACCGTGCCTCAAGCAGAGAGACATCAAGTGCCTTGGCACCAAGAAGGCCTATTTCTTCACATACCGTAAACAAAAACTCCAAGGTGCCGTGGTCCAAATTCCTCTCTTTAAGCACCCTTGCGACCTCAATCAATATTGCTACTGCTGCCTTGTCATCCCCCCCAAGCACGGTATTGGATCTCGACCTGAAGACACCATCTTCCAAAACCGGCTCGACCCCGCGTCCGGGTTCCACGGTATCGAGATGGGCATTGAAAAAAAGAGGAGGCACACTTTCTTTTCCGCGCATCCTGACAATGACATTACCGCACTGGGAACCTGTTTCATTGCTGGATAAATCCTCGAAAACATCGGCTCCAAGTTCAACGACAAAAATATTTTTTACATGTGCGGCCACAGCCCCTTCCTCTCTTGAAGGGCTGTCAATAGATACAAGGGTCAAAAAAGTCTCAGCAAGCCGCTTCTTGTTCACCATGGAGATCGCCTTCACTTTTTTTGCACTCCTTTATGTGAGAAACGAGATCAAACTAGACAAAAACCAGGTCCAATACCTCATCCATAGTCTGTACGGTCTTAAAATCAAGGCGTTTCCTGATCTGTTGAGGGATTTCTTCAAGGTCCTTCTTGTTCTGCTCTGGGACTATCACGGTTTCAATCTTAGACCTTAAGGCCGCGAGCGACTTCTCTTTTATGCCTCCAACTGGCAGAACCCTTCCCCTAAGTGTTATCTCCCCTGTCATTGCCACATCTTTGCTTACCGCCCTACCGGTAAAGGCAGAAATCAGGGCTATTGCCAGGGTAATGCCCGCTGAGGGTCCATCCTTGGGAATGGCTCCGGCAGGCACATGAATGTGGATATCTGTCTTGTCAAACCTGTCCGGATCGATACCGAGTTCATCTGCCCTGGATCTGGTATAACTCAAGGCCGCCTGGGCGGACTCCTTCATGACATCTCCAAGAAGGCCTGTAAGAATAAGCTTACCCTTTCCCTTCATCAGGGTGGCTTCTATACGCAGTATGTCACCACCATAGGGCGTCCAGGCAAGACCTGTGGCAACACCCACCAGGCTTTTCTCCATGGACAGTTCAGGGAGATATTTAGGGATCCCGAGATACTTGTGCACATTGGATGTATTTATGTGAAATGGTCCCTTCTGTGCACCTTCAGCCAACTTTCTCGCGCCCTTCCTGCATATCGCACCAATCTGGCGCTCGAGTTCACGAAGACCCGCTTCCTGGGTATACTCGGAAATAATCTTTTGAAGCGCTGCATCGGATATATGCAGGCTGTCTTTGGGAAGGCCATTTTCCTTCAACTGTCTAGGTATGAGATATTTTTTTGCAATGGCCAGTTTTTCCTCATTTGTATAGCCGGAAAGATTAATTATCTCTAATCTGTCCAACAGGGCCGATGGGATCGTATCGGTAACATTGGCTGTAAGAATAAACATCACCTTGGACAGATCAAAGGGAAGATCAAGGTAGTGATCCACAAAGCTGTTGTTCTGTTCAGGATCCAAGACCTCTAAAAGCGCCGCAGCAGGATCTCCTCTAAAATCAGCTCCTATTTTGTCGACTTCGTCCATCATAAAAACAGGATTGTTGCGGCCAGCTTTCTTGAGGCCCTGAATAATACGGCCAGGGAGCGCTCCAACATATGTCCTTCTGTGTCCCCTGATTTCTGCCTCGTCCCTGACACCGCCCAAAGATATGCGAACAAATCTTCTGCCAAGCGATCTGGCAATGGAACGTCCCAAGGACGTTTTTCCCACTCCCGGCGGTCCCACAAAACAGAGAATTGGTCCCTTGGCACTCCTGTTAAGCTTTCTTACAGCTACATACTCTATTATCCTCTCCTTGACCTTTTCCAGGTCGTAATGATCTTCATCCAGAATTTTTTTCGTGCGATTTACATCCAGCCTGTCCCTTGTCCCTTTTGACCATGGAAGCTCTATCAGCCAGTCCAGATAGGTCCTCACTATAGTGGCCTCAGAGGCCTCAGGATGCATTGATTCTAGACGCTGAATCTGTTTTAACGTCTCTCTCTCCACCTCGGGCGGCATCTTGCTTTTAAGGGCCTTTTCCCTTAATTCAGCCAACTCCTCAGCCCTTTCATCCAATTCTCCCAATTCACGCTTTATCGCCCGAAGCTGCTCACGTAAAAAAAACTCCCTCTGGGTCCTAGTCATCTCCTCCTTGGCTTCGGACTGTATCTTGGCCTGTACGGTAGAGACCTCTAGTTCACGCGCAAGATGTTCATTTACCTTCTGCAACCTTTTAACCGGATCCTCGGTCTCAAGGAGTTCCTGGGCGTCTGAAGGTTTGAGCTTGAGATTTGCGGCCACTATGTTGGCCAGCCTCCCGGGTTCTTCTACGCTGCCCAAGATGGCCCCCATCTCTGCTGTAAACACCCCCTTGAGGGTAAAAAGCTGTTCTGCCTGTTCTCTTACATTACGAATGAGCGCCTCTATTTCCACCGAGATTTCCCCAGGCTCCACCTCCTTGATAAGATCTACTTTTACCTGGAAAAAAGGCTTTTCCTGCACGAACTCCTTTATCTTTCCCTTTACAAGGGCCTGAGCCAAGATCTTCAGACGTCCATCCGGGAGCTGAAGAGTCCTTATTATCATGGCGACCACGCCAGTAGTATATAGATCATCCTTTTCTGGATATTCCTGGGAAGAATACTTTTGGGTTACAAGGAAAAGAAGACGGTCCTCTGAAAGCGCCTGATTAACCGCTGCCACAGAAGGTTCTCTACCTACAAAGAGAGGTAATATCATGGAAGGAAACACTATGACATCCCGCACTGCCATAAGCGGCAGGACTTCCGGCATGTCAAAGGATTGCTGTTCATCTATTTCAAACATGGCTGTCAGGGTATCGTCCATATTGAGTCCTCATTAAGTTCCTTGTTATATATTTTTTTCTATCCACTTGCTGTATGGAATGGATCCTGCGTGAACACTATTGCGTGACTGTCCAGATTGGGAGTATCCGGAAAGTGCAAGTGTGTTTCACATTGAAAAATTAATGGGTACAGAAGGAATAAGCAATATGAATAGGATCCTGTATATATTATTAAAAATTTTTGACCTATACTAGGCACTGTACACGATTTTCATGGCAAAGTCAGGTAAGAGACCAACCATAAGCAGGAATTCAGGCCCTCTGTCGCACATCCAAGGCCTCCCCTTACGGCGTCCAGGTCCTGACATAGCGGACAGACACACAGCCTCCACTTGCTGCAGAAAACAGCTCCTCCCCGCACGCCCTGATGATACAATTCATAACTAAATGAACTTACTAAAAAAACGGCCCGCAGCCTCCTTCTATTTCGATCATCACAACTCGTATATCACGAGGATTTTCAAATCGCGACTTGTCAACTGCTGATCTGAACCTACACTACCTACACTATATGACAGGCTATATAATGTTCATTGCCGATCTTCTTAAAACCTGGCCTCTTGTTTCGGCAGACCTCAGTCGCCCTGTCGCACATTGAAAAATAGTTGCACTCTGGAGAATCCGGATAATCTACGATTTCCTGTTCTGGCAGAGCTTTTTTTATCATTGCACCCTTATCGGGGTCAGGCACTGGCACTGATTGCAAAAGATATTCTGTATAAGGATGGTGAATCACATCCTCTTTTTCCCGCGAAATAAGAAATCTTGACTTGGGCATTATTTCAACTATTCGTCCCCTGAACATCACGGCAATCCTGTGACTTACGAACTGTACTACAGGCAAGTCATGGGAAATGAACAGGTAGGAAAGACCTCGTTTCTCCTGAAGATCCAGGAGCAGGTTTACGATCTGTGCCTGGATAGAAACATCCAGAGCTGAAGTGGGCTCATCTGCTACGATCACACTGGGTTGGGTAGCAAGGGCCCTGGCAAGGCCGATGCGTTGTCTCTGCCCTCCACTAAATTCATGCGGATAGCGATCAAGGGCATCTTCCTCCAGACCTACCTCCTTCAATAGCTGGATCGACCTTTCCCTGTACATGCTTCTGGGCCATAGGGCATGAATCCTTAAAGGCTCACTCAAGGTATAGTAAATAGTCTTTTTAGGATTTAACGATGAAAAAGGATCCTGAAATACCATCTGAACGTGCCTCCGAAAATTGAGGCGTTCTTTCCGGTCGAATTTGGATATGTCTTTTCCGTTAAAAAATATCCTGCCCCTTGATGGGGGCTCAAGACCTAGAATCAGCCGCGCAAGGGTGGATTTACCGCATCCGCTTTCTCCGACCAGTCCCAATATCTCCCCCTGATGAAGGGTGAGACGGACATTGTCTACTGCCTTTATTGAAAAGGCTGATCGATCAAAAATGCCACTTCTTCCCCTGTATTCCTTCGTAACATTTTTTATCTCACATATTGGAATGGCGTCCATGATCTGGGCACTAATTCCTGATCAAGATCTTTCCTGTCATGGCTGAAGGCACTTCCAAGCCCATCAGGGAAAGAATGGTTGGAGCCACATCCGCGAGTATCCCCTGTTCTAGTTCTGCTCCCTTTTTTTCATCGTCGATGAGATAAAGTGGGACCATATTGGTAGTATGGGCCGTGGCAGGACCTCCGTCAGGGGCTATCATGACCTCGGCATTTCCGTGATCGGCGGTTATAAGGGCAACACCTCCACGCCTTCGCCATTCCTCGGTGATCCGCCCGACACACTCATCAACCACCTCGCAGGCCTTTATCGCCGCAGGAAGTATTCCGGTATGCCCAACCATGTCACCATTTGCGAAATTGACCACTATAAGGGAATAATCCTCACGGGAAATCCTTGAGACAAGCTCATCCGCCACTTCGCGGGCACTCATCTCTGGCTTTTGATCATAGGTGGCGACATCTCTTGGAGATTGGATAAGGCATCTGTCTTCAAGGGGAAAGGGCTCTTCCTCGCCACCATTAAAAAAATAGGTGACATGGGCGTATTTTTCTGTTTCTGCAATTCGAAGCTGCCTCAACCCCGCCCTGCTTACCTCCTCTCCAAGTATACGATCAAGGTGCTGTGGAGGGAAAGCTGCCGGTAGATCGAAGTGTTCATCATATCTGGTCATTGTGACATAACCCACAAACCGTGGCCTGTCTTCAACAGAAAACTCAGAAAAAGAAGGAGAAGCAAGGGCCATGGTTAGTTGACGGGCCCTGTCGGCCCTGAAATTGAAGAAGACCACTCCATCTCCGTTTGAAAGCCTGGGCAACGGGCCTCCCCCCGGTTTCTCTATTACCACGGGTTTTATGAATTCGTCTGTTTCTCCTCTTTCATATGCCTTCTTTACCGCCTCCACAGGGTCCGTGTCTCTCTCGCCCTCTCCAGACACCAGGGCACGGTAGGCAAGCTCTGTACGATCCCACCTTCTGTCCCTATCCATGGCATAATAACGGCCTACGACTGTACCTACCGAACCGATTCCGATCTCACCCATTGTCCGGACCAACTCGGCAATATAACCCGCACCGCTGGTGGGTAGAGTATCCCGTCCATCCATGAATGCGTGAACAACAACCCTGTCAAGGCCATTTTCCTTTGCCATCCTGATCAGGGCATAGAGATGCTCCATCTGACTATGGACACCTCCATCGGACACAAGCCCCATCAGATGAAGTACGGTCCCCTTTTCCTTGATCTTCTTAAAAAGGTCTCCAAGTATCTCATTGTGATAGAATGATCCATCCTCAATGGCCATATTGATCTTGGTAAGCTCCTGGTATACGATCCGTCCGGCCCCGAGATTAAGATGTCCCACCTCGGAATTCCCCATTTGTCCATCCGGCAGTCCTACCGCCTTCCCAGCAGCTTCCAGGAGGGTCCATGGATATTCATCCGCGTAACGGTCAAGATTAGGGGTTCTGGCCAATCTAATGGCATTGCCCTCTACTTCTTCCCTCCAGCCCCAGCCATCCATTATGACCAGCATGACTGGCCTACCCACCTCTGTATATTTCACGATGCCACCTCATCTTCAAAAGGGATCCTGGGTGCTTGACTCCATAGTCCTTCAAGGTCATAAAATTCTCTTACAGGCTCGTAGAAAAGATGAACGATCACCTCTCCGTAATCCATCAGGACCCACTTACCTTCAGTCTCGCCCTCAACGGAACTGCAACGAATACCATTGTTGCGAAGTTCCCGTCGCATCTTGTCCGCAATCCCCTGGACATGTTTGGTAGACCTGCCCTGGGCTATCACAAAAAAATCGGCAAAGGCGGATATGGTCCGTACATCAAGAACCACTATTTCTTCGCCCTTGTTATCCTTTACTGCCTGGGCAATGGCAATAGCCTTGTCCAGGGAAGAGAGATCATTTTTCTGAACTTTGCCTGGAGCCTTGGAATTGGAAGACAAGGATTGAGTATACAAATTTTTCTCCTCCATGTAATTAAAAACCTCGTCTGGTACAAGATACCTGACAGAACGCCCCATGATCTTCCTGTACCTTACATCTGTGCTAGAGACCTCCACTCTTGTCACCTTTAAAAATATGATATCCTGCTTTCCCTCTGCCTGGAACCGTCCCGTCTCACTATTGAACTTATACTCGGGAAAGGCATCCCCCATTATCCTACGCGCACTTTCCTCTGTTTTTTCATCTCTGGCCATCACGACCAAGGCCGCATAGTCTGTCAGACTTTTATATTCTTTCCACTTTTCTATATCCTTAAAGGCATCAGTGCCCAGGATAAAATAAAAGTGCACACTGTTTCCATAGCGTCTGTCAAGTTCTCTCAGGGTATCCACTGAATAGGACAGCCCAGGCCTCTCTCCCTCAATGGGAACCACTTTGAAATGATCCACGTTTCTCACGGCCAGTTCGCTCATGGCAAGTCTGTCAGCAAAACTGGCCATGATACGTGTGCGTTTATGGGGAGGTGCTGCGGCCGGTATAAACCATACTTCATCCAGGGCCAGGGTCTCCCAAACCTCTTCAGCAGACCTCAAATGGCCTATATGGATGGGATCAAGGGTACCGCCGAAAAGACCTATGCGCACCTCAACTCCTTATTTGTCCATCTCCGTAAGCAATGAACTTGGTTGCTGTCAGCTCTTCTAATCCCATTGGCCCATAGGCATGAAGCTTGGACGTGCTAATCCCTATCTCGGCCCCAAGCCCGAGTTGGCCGCCATCATTGAATCTTGTGGATGCATTTACCAGAACGAGAGAGGCATCAGCCTCGGAAAGGAACTTTCTGGCCCGTCCATAGTCCCTCGTAACTATTGCCTCTGTATGATTGGATCCATAGGTAGCTATATAATCAAGGGCATCATCCATGGAATCCACTACCTTGACTGCAAGAATAAGATCGAGGAATTCCTCTCCCCAATCTTCATCAGAGGCAGGCTTTGCCTCAGGAACCAGGGTACAGGTCCTGGGGCATCCCCTTATCTCAACCCCTGCGTCGCTGAACTGCCGCGCCATGTCAGGCAGAAATTCCTCAGCGATATCCTTGTGGACCAGCATACCCTCCATGGCATTGCAGACGCCTGGACGCTGGACCTTGGAATTGAAACAGATATCCCTGGCCATCCTGACATCCGCATACTTGTCCACGTATACGTGACAAACTCCCTTGTAGTGTTTCAAAACCGGTATCCTTGAATTCTCAACTACAAATCTTATAAGGCCCTCACCGCCCCTTGGTATGATAAGATCAACTTCTTCTTCCCTTTTAAGCAATTCAGTAACGGCCTCACGATCAGTCACTGGGATCACCTGAACAGCCTGTCCTGGAACAGAAAACTCGGCCAGGCTTTCTTGTAGTATGGAGGCAAGGGCCATATTGGAATGAAGGGCATCGGAACCTCCCCTCAGTATCACGCTGTTACCGGCCTTTAGGCACAAACCTGCTGCGTCTATGGTCACGTTGGGCCTGGATTCATAAATCATACCTATTACCCCAAGAGGGATCCTGACTCTTCCTACCAGCAGACCGTTGGGCCTCTTCCACATTCCAGGGACCTCTCCCACAGGATCAGGAAGGGCTGCGACCTCTTCAAGACCCTGAACCATTGAATCAATCACCTTGTCCGAGAGTGTAAGGCGGTCTATAAATGCGGCAGACAATCCCTTTTCTTCAGCACGCTTCAGATCCTTGCTGTTTTCTCCTTGAAGAAAATCCTTTTTTTTCCGTATTAACTCCGCTGTCCTGAGCAGGACATCATTTTTAACAGCAGTTGAAAGTTGAGCCACATGTCGGGATGCCTTCTTGGCCGCAAGGGCCATTTTTTCGATTATCTCTCTTACATCAGCCATACCTTTTCTCCCTGATACTTTTTTGCCAGATTAAACCATATGGAGCCAACCCAAACTCAAATATTTCACGAACCAAGCGGATAACCACGGTGAGACACTGTATGCAAAGCATAACAGCCCCCGCAAATTCCGGCAGATCAAACGAATCTGCCCAGTAACACTGGGACATCATAGTCAGCTTTGAACCGATGTTCATGAAATATCAGGGCTAAAGCACTACCATATTATCCCTGTGAATCACCTCTTCTTCAACTGGATGATCAATAAATTTACATACCTGTTCAGAATGACATCCAGAAATCCTTTTGAGTTCCTCAGAGCTATAATTGGTTATGCCCACCGCTACTTCCTCTCCATTGGGGCCCCGACACACGACACAGGCCCCGGATCTGAAAGTGCCATGAACCTTACATACACCCACAGGCAAAAGGCTCTTGCCTCTGTCTGACAAAGCCCTCACTGCGCCCTCGTCTATATCCAGGATCCCCTCCCTCTCGAGGGCAAATGCTATCCACGGCTTTCTCCCATATATCCTGCGATCTTTCCTGGCACAAAAAAGGGTACCGAGTTCCTCTCCCTTAAAGATTCTCTCAAGGACCCTCTCAGTCCTGCCCCCGGCCACAACCATGGGTACTCCACAAGCATTTACCATGCGTGCGGCCTCAAGCTTGGAGTACATACCTCCGCGCCCAGCCCTTCCAGGCTGTCTACTGGCCATTTCCATGACTGTCTTGTCAACCCGCTCTACCACCGGGATACGTTCAGCGTCAGAATCCTTCCTTGGATCACTGCTGTAAAGGCCATCTATATCACTCAAACAGATCAACGCCTCAGCCTCCACGAGGTTCACAATCAACACGGAAAGTGCATCGTTGTCCGTAAACTGTAGTTCCTCTGTTGCCACAGTGTCATTTTCATTTACTATTGGTACTATTTTCCAGTGCAAAAGGGTCTTAAGGGTATTTTTCGCATTTATATACCTGTGTCGTGGGATAAGGCCCTCTTTGGTCAACAGTACCTGCGCCACTTTTAATCCAAAGGCATCAAAGGCCTCTTCATACGCCCTCATAAGCTCGCTTTGGCCAAGGGCGGCAAGGGCCTGTTTCTCTGGAATCGTCTTGGGAACAGTCAAATCCGGCAATTTGGCAAGACCTGCGGCAACCGCGCCAGATGAGACCAGCACGATTTCTTTGCCCTTGGATGCAAGGCCAGCGATCTGTTCGGTAAGCGACTCAATAATATTGACATCAAGCCCTTTTCTGTTCGTCAGGACAGCACTTCCAACCTTTATGACTACCCGTCGTGCATCCGCTAAGAAATCCCGGGCACATCCAGATTCATCACTACTCATTCTCGTATTGTTCCTCTGAGTAATCAACAATCATCTTATAGAGCTTCTCTAGCAAAATGGATACCTTTTCGCCAGTTACAGCGGAAATGGGATATGTTTTCACTCCTTCCGAATTCAAGGTCTCCATTGCCTTTTCCACTTCAGCGGGATCTGCGACATCAACTTTATTTAACGCCACAGCACTCACCTTATCAAGCATTGGTGCGTGATATCGTTTAAGTTCCTCCAGGGTCATCCTGTAATCCAACAACAATTTGTCTGCCCCCTGGACTATATCGAGAACGAACAGGAGGACCTTGGTCCTTTCCACATGACGAAGGAATTCAAGCCCCATGCCCACGCCCTTGTGAGCGCCCTCAATGAGGCCAGGTATGTCCGCAACAACCATGGTGCGATGATCTGAAAGCTCTACTACTCCAAGATTGGGAGTAATGGTGGTGAAGGGATAATCGGCTATCTTTGGCCTGGCGGCCGAGATTCTAGAAAGAAGAGTTGACTTTCCGGCATTTGGAGGGCCGACCAAACCCACATCAGCAAGGAGTTTGAGCTCAAGGAGCATTTTTTTTTCTTCACCAGGAAGCCCCGGCTGGGCATATCGGGGGGCCTGTCTCGTGGAAGAAACGAACCTGGCATTCCCACGACCTCCCAACCCTCCTCTTGCGGCTATCCACGTTGACCAGGGTTCGACGAGATCAGCCAAGATTTCATGTGTCTGGGCATCCTTGACTAGGGTTCCAGGCGGGACATCTATAATCATGTCAGCCCCATTTTTCCCGTGCTGGTTCTTCCCTCTTCCTGCCTGCCCCTTCTGTGCCCTGAAATGTTTCTTCCTTCTGAATGTATAAAGGGTGTTGAGTCCGGGGTTCACCCGAAAGACAATGTCCCCCCCTTTGCCGCCATCTCCACCGTCGGGTCCACCTCTCGGGACATATTTTTCCCTGCGAAAGCTAATGCAGCCAGCCCCGCCATCACCCGCGCTGACATATATCTCGGCCTGATCGACAAAATTCATATTAGCAACCGATCTCAAAAAACTTCAGAGAGCAGACAACATTTCCTGCAAATCCACAATAAAGAAACATGGTCGCTGTCTGCCCAAAATGAAAACGCAGGAAAGACCGTTGGCCTTGCTCCTGCGTCCATTAGAATTGAAAAAAGGGATTACACATCCCCGAAAATATTTGGCTTTTATTAAGAGGCAGCGCTAGTTACAGGGTAAACACTTACATGTTTCCTGTTACGAAGGGTTTCAAACTTGACCACTCCGTCCACCAGAGCGAAAAGGGTATAATCTTTTCCCATACCCACATTGCGCCCAGGGTGAAACTTAGTACCAAGCTGACGGACCAGGATGTTTCCTGCCCTGACCTTCTGTCCCCCAAAACGCTTTACGCCTCTTCGCTGACCTATACTATCCCGGCCATTACGACTGCTTCCACCTGCTTTTTTATGTGCCATTACAAACCTCCTTTAGGCCCGGATCTCTCTGATCTCAAGGGTGGTGTAATGCTGCCTGTGTCCACGTTTTACCTTGTATCCCTTGCGCCTCTTCTTCTTCATGACAACGACCTTCTTTCCCTTGCCATGCTCCAAGACAGTGGCGCTAACGGATGCACTTTCCACCACAGGCTTTCCTACCTTGACATCACTGCCGTCTACCACCATCAACACATCAGAAATAGTGATCTCACTACCCGGCTCAGCATCCAGTCTTTCAACCTTTAGCTTATCACCTGAGGTTACCTTATATTGTTTTCCACCTGTTTTGATAACAGCGTACATGGTCGCCTCCAAAAATTTTAAATTGGGCAAGCAGGGAAAATACCATGTTCTTAAGGAGTGTCAAGCCATACATCCCCTTCTTTAAAAACTTCTTGCCACTTTGTATAAAAAAAACAGATTATTTCATCAGTTACGAATCTTGCCATAGGATACACCAATTATGGTCCATAAGAAACATAAATATTGCATGACCATAACCGGTGAAGAAATTATTTGTTTTTTTCATTTTCTCCTGGCAAACCGATTTAGCCGCCTCTTTATAAGAGAAATGGTGCCGGCCTTGTCAGAGGACCATTCAGGGGCCACCAGCCCTCCCAAGGGAGGATCACCTGTGAGCCTTTGAATAACAGTATTTTCAGGAAGGTGAGCTATGGCCCATGCCACCATTTCCGCATATTCTTCCTGGGCCATGGGGTTGTAACCCCCTTCTTCATAAATCTGATGTAGCCTTGAGTTTCTGACCACATAGAGTTGGTGAAACTTTACCCCCTCCACTTTTAGATCAGCAAGGAGTTGTACAGTGGACTCCATGTGTTGTCTGGTCTCTCCGGGAAGGCCGAAAATGACATGGGCACACACCGGGATATCCATCATGCGGGACATTTCTACAGCCCTTACAAAATCCTCTACCGTATGACCGCGATTTATACGGACCAATGTCTCGTCAGAGGCGCTCTGAAGCCCATATTCCATCCATAGCAGGCGGCCTTCCCCTACCCGGGAAATAAGAGAAAGTACCTCTTTATCCACACAATCTGGCCTTGTGCCCACGAAGAGCCCTACCACCTCCGGCGATATGAGCGCTTGGCGATACATTTCTTCGAGCTGACCAGGAGGGGCATAGGTATTTGAAAACGACTGAAAGTATGCGATAAATTTCCTGGCCTTGTATCTTCTCCTGGCCCACTGAATCCCTTCTTCCATCTGCTGCCTAACACTCTTTTCATCCCGGTAAGCCCCAGTGCCAGATCCCCTGGAATCACAATATATGCATCCTCCCCTTGCCTTGGTTCCATCCCTGTTTGGGCATGTAAGCCCTGCATCAAGGGGAATTTTCTGCACCCGGGTCCCAAATATGGCCCTCAGATACTGATTGAGAGTCAGGTATGTGTAACTCAATTTTTTTGACCTTCAAACCAGGCCTTAAGCCAGGCAATAGCCTCGGGCTTCGACTTCACAACACCATCTATACGGGCGTCTTGAACGGCCTTTAATGCCCTTCCCACAAGAGGGCCTGGAGGAATTCCGAAAAGTTCCTGAATATCGTGACCATTAACCCATCTCGGCTCCTTTTCCACTGGTTTTACCCTGTCCTGATAAAATCCGTGTATCCTTTCCCACAGATTTGACAACTGCATGTCCAGGTCAGCAGGCTTGAGAGGCCCACATCCTGACATACTGTCCGCCATTGCCAGCAGGAACAGGGCCGGATACTGATCTCCCGTTTCATCCAGGAGACGCCTCATTGCCCGCTTTGTAGGCCCACCGCGCCTCAAATCATTAAGGAGATGAAACGGCCGCATGTGCATCCTTACAAGCCTGGCCACGAACTCCATCTCATTCTTGGGCCACCTCAGACGGGCCCCTACCTCTTTCACCAAATCAGAACCCTTATGATCATGGTGATAGAAAGTAGCCCTCCCATCCTTTTCTCCCCGACAGGAAGGCTTCCCCGTGTCGTGAAGCAGGGCTGCCCATTTCAACCAGGGTACCAGATTCTGATTTATACTTATCCAGTCTAGCAAAGGTTCACACAGGGAAAATTTTTGGCATGGATCGCCTATCAACTGTTCCATTGCCTTCAGGGCCTCAAAGCTGTGCCCCAGGACATCAAGGTGATGAAATCCCGGCTGTTCGACACCTTCAGCTACTTCCAACTCAGGGATGAGTTCCTTGAGCAACCCATCACGGTACATTTCCGTAAACGCATGATGCGCCGCTTTTGACTTCATTATCAGCTTTAGCTCATAACCGACCCTTTCGGCGGCCACTCTGGTAATGGAGGATGACATGGACCTCATCCAGTAGCGAGTCGAGTCAGAAATTGAAAAGCCCAGCTGTGCTGAAAACCGATAGGCCCGCAGAAGCCTCAAAGGGTCCGACTGGAGGTTCTCCCGGGAAAAGGCCTTTATTACCTTATTTGTACAGTCACGCTCTCCTCCAAAGGGATCAATCAGGCACTCGGCCAAGGATTCCCCTGTACCATCCAGCCCCCGCACATCCGCTCGTGCGCCCATAGCATAAAAGATGGGGCGGGCCTTTCCCAGGGGAACGGCCATTGCGTTAATGGTGAAATCTCTTTTAGAAAGGTCCTCGCGGATAGTTCTTGAACCCTCCCGGTATTTGCTGAAATCCAGATAAAATCCTTTGTACACGACCCTTGCCACACCTTCACCAGGATCAAGTACCACCAGCCGTCCGTCGGTTTTTTCTGAAAATGATTCGGCAAAGGGAATAGAGTCATTCGCCAACACCAAATCCATATCCTGGATTGTGCGTCCAAGCAAAAAGTCCCTGACAGGGCCACCAGCCACATAAATTTTCCCGCACTCTGATGAGTCCAAAAGGCAATCAAATATGTCGAGTGGACTTAGAGGATCCATGTCTATAATTGTTTTCCCAACGACAACATTATCAAATCGTGAAGCCTTGAGCGAAACTCTTTCATCGCTCTGTTTTTCTCCTCTGTGACATGGGGAAAGGTGCGATTGGAGAGAAATACGGTGCAAACTTCTTTTTCAAGATCAAGCCAGAAAGATGTCCCGGTAAAACCAAGATGCCCCACACTTTCGGGAGAATAATATTGCCCGGCCGTTGAAGCCGTGCTGGACGGAGTATCAAACCCTAGGGCCCATGTACTGTCTCTTGCCCCTGTTCTTCTCCAAAACCGGGCAAGACCTTCCTTTCTGAAAAAAGGCCTCTCGCTTCTCCCCTTGTAGATCTCCAACAGTGTTTCTATCAACCTCGCCACACCGTGAACTGTCCCAAAAAGGCCGGCATGACCGGCCACTCCTCCCATGGCCCAGGCATTTTCATCATGGACCTCTCCCATGAGCACTTTTTTGCGCCATGGACAATATCCCGAAGGGACTATGGGATTCAAGGATAGCCCCTTCTGCCTGGACTTGTCTTCAAGAGGAAGGAAAAAGAGTCCCTTTATTCCAAGGGGCTCAAACACGAAGGATTCGCACAGCTCATTAAGAGACATCTGGGCAACCCGCTCAAGCACCAGTCCCAAAAGCATGAAACCAACATCGCTATATACATGTTCTATTCCCGGTGCGTTTTGAAGTGGTATATCATCCAGAAGAAGCCCTAAAAGAAACTCCTTTCTCTTGTTCAAGGGGACCTTTACAACTCTTTCATACAAGGGAAGCCAGGCAGGAAAACCTGCTGAATGATTAAGAAGCTGCGCCAGGGTAATTTTCCTTTTCTCCCCACGGACCCTGTCATCGAAAAAATTACCAAGGGAATCATCAAGGACGATCATACCCCGTTCGGTGAGGGTGAGAACACACAAGGCTGTGACAAGGGGTTTTGTCAATGACGCAAGGTCATAGATGGTATCCAGAGTCACCCTGGGCGTCCAATCGACATGGGTAAAACGGCCAAATGGCAGCTCGAAAAAGGTCTTACCCCTGACACCCACATAAAGCACGCCACCAGGGAAGAGACTTTTTTTTACAGCCTCTTCTACGAGCTTTATTACCTCACTAAAGTATTTGAACGACTCTTTTTCAGGCAACGATATCAGAACGGTACGTCGTCTTCAGGCTCCAGTGGAGGAATTGAGGGCTCAAGGTCCGTTCCAGGAGAAGGTTCCCTTGCCCCTCTGGACTCCAACATCTGGATATCCCTTGCATGCACCTCGGTCACCCATCTCTTGTTTCCGTCCTGATCTTCCCAGGAACGGGTTCTTAGCATGCCCTCAACATAAACAAGAGTTCCCTTGCTCATGTATTCAGCACATATCTCGGCAAGGCGCCTCCATGCCACAACCCTGTGCCAATCTGTTTCTGTCTCCCACTGCTCCCCTCTCTTCACAGGACGATCAGTGGCCAATCGGAAATTGGCAACAGCTGTTCCATCCGGGGTGTAGCGAATTTCAGGATCCGCCCCCAGACGCCCTATAAGCATGACCTTGTTAAGTCCCCGTGCCATATAGCCTCCCTTGTCTCAAATTTTTCATGCGCTTCATACGCGCTCCTAAACATAACATTGCCCAGTTCAAAATATTGTGCCAGGCCATTTCCACAAAAAATCTTGTCACACCGAGAAACGAAACTGTCCTTTACCCAACAGGTCATGGAGATGCACGATCCCGAGAAGAGAGCAATCATCCCCCACCACTGGAAGCACGGTGATCAAGTAACGTTCCATGAGAGACAGGGCGTCAAGCGCAAGGGCGTGTGGAGGGATGCTTTTGGGATTGGTAGTCATCACTTCTTCAACTTTTCTTGTATCGAGTTTGCCAAAACGGATAAGCCCCCTTCTCAAATCACCGTCTGTCACTATGCCCACCAGGGATTCATCTCCGTCAAGGACCAATACCGCTCCCAACCCTTTCCGGTCCATCTCCTTCAGCACTTCTGCCATGTCCATGCCTAGCCTCGCCAGGGGGACCTTAGAACCAGTCAGCATCACCTGCCTCACCTGGACCTTCAATCTCTCTCCCAGGCTTCCGCCAGGATGGTTTCGTCTGAAATCCTGCTCATTAAATTGATGCATGTTCAATAGGACTACGGCAAGGGCATCGCCAGCGGCCAAAGTAGCTGTAGTACTGGCAGTCGGGGCCAGGCCAAGGCTGCAGGCCTCTTTTTCTACACGGGTATTTATGATCGCTTGACTGGCCTTGGCCAAGGTGGAATTCATATTGCCTGTCATGGCAATTATAGGGATATTTCTTTCCTTGAACACCGGGAGGAGGGCATTTAACTCCTGAGTCTCTCCGCTGTTTGAAATGGCTAGAATGACATCATCTTTTGCCACCATCCCAAGGTCACCATGCATGGCCTCAACGGGATGAAGGAATATGGAGGGAGTGCCTGTACTGGCCAGAGTAGCAGCAATCTTTCTCCCGATCAGTCCAGATTTTCCTATTCCGGTTACAACCACCCTACCCTTGGCCTTGATTATTAAATCAACGGCATCCACAAAACTTTCATCAATGTTATCCTTCACTTGAAGAAGGCCATCGATCTCTATGTCGATAACCTTTTTTGCCTCTGCGAGGACATCCTTTTTTTCTGTCATGGGAGGGTCACAATGGTCGTCAAACAAAATGTGTCCTGATTTTTCATTATTCTTTCAGTGGGCTGTAATTGCCCATATTACCCTTTGAACTTTCCAGCAAAAATTTCCCCACCTGTTCATCTACAGCCATGGGATAGTCGCCGTTAAAACAGGCCAGGCAAAAACGCCCTGGGTCTCCACCTGCTGCTTCCAACATGGAATTGATATCTAGGTAATGGAGCCCGTCCAATCCAAGGAACTGTCTTATCTCCTCTACTGATTTCTTGGCAGCGATCAGCTCTCCCTTGGTTGAAAAATCTATTCCATAAAAACATGGATATCTTGTGGGTGGACAACTCACGAACATCGTGATTTCACGGGCGCCAGCGTCACGAATGGCCTTAACCCTGGTCTTGCTGGTAGTTCCGCGAATCACCGAATCCTCAATTATAACTACCCGCTTTCCCTTAATTACATCCTTTACAGGATTGAGCTTGACCCTTACCCCAAAATCCCTCATGGACTGGCTGGGCTGAATAAAGGTCCTGCCCACATAGTGGTTCCTGATAACGGCCAACTCAAGTGGTAGACCTGCCGCCTGGGCGTACCCTATAGCGGCATAATTGCCCGAATCAGGAAAGGGCATTACAAAGTCAGCTTCCAAACTGACCTGTTCGGCAAGGGCCGCACCAAGCCTTTTCCTGAAATTATACACATTTTGGCCAAAGATGTTGCTGTCAGGCCTTGCAAAGTAAATATACTCGAATATGCAATTTGCCTTTCTGCCAGACTCAACTCCCCTAAAGGAGCGCAGTCCATTATCATCCACCACAACCACTTCGCCTGGTTCTACATCACGTACATATTCGGCCTGGATCAGATCAAATGCACATGTCTCTGAGGCCAGAACGTAAGAGCCATTTAATATGCCGATGCAAAGCGGCCTGAACCCCAGAGGGTCCCTAAACCCTATGATGCTCTTTTCCGTGGCCATCACCACGGAATACGCACCCATCAAGCAACTCATGGTATGACCAACGGCCTCATCAAGGCCCTGAGCCCTAGACCTGGCCAAAAGATGCACAATGATCTCGCTGTCCATGGTCGTCTGGAATATGGACCCTTTGTTTTCAAGCTCGCGTCTTATGGAGTGGGCATTTACAAGATTACCATTGTGAGCCACTGCAAAGGTGCATCCTGCGTGACACACACAAAAGGGCTGGGCGTTTTGAAGTATCGAGGAACCGGTTGTAGAATATCTTACATGCCCTATGGCAAGATGTCCCTTGAGTTCATTCAACTTTGCCTCGTTGAATACGTCATGGACCAGGCCCATGGCCTTATGCTCCCGAACCGTCTTACCGTCTGAGGCAACTATTCCCGCGCTTTCCTGTCCCCTGTGCTGAAGGGCATATAGGCCAAAATAAGTAAGCTTTGCCGCTTCTGGGTGACCGTAAACAGCAAAAACTCCACATTCTTCTCTGGGTCTGTCATAATGGAGAGGTATCATTTTTCCGTCAGAAACTAAATTTAAGATAATTTACTTAAAACCTGTCATAGAAATTTTGTAAAGGCCGGACTGTCAGTTGGTGGGTCTTTAATGCCTCTATGGCATTTACTGCCGCCTTGGCTCCCGCCACGGTAGTAAAATACGGTATTTCCAAATCCAGCGTTATTCTTCTGATATGATAGGAATCAGTCCTGTTTTTCTTACCGCTAGGGGTATTTATCACAAGATCAATTTCACCGTTTTTCATAAGATCAGCTACATTCGGTCTACCCTCGGATATCTTGAAAACTGTTTTGCACGGCACCTCATGTTCTTTAAGATACTCTGCTGTGCCTTCGGTCGCCACAATTTTAAAACCTAATTCATTCAACCGCTTAGCTACCGGAAGAATAGCATCCTTATCCCTGGGCTTTATGCTCAAGAAGGCAGTTCCACCGACAGGGAGATTGAGGCCCGCTGAAAGCTGACTCTTGGCAAAGGCCATACCATAATTGGTGTCTATCCCCATTACTTCTCCGGTGGACTTCATCTCTGGCCCCAGGACTATATCCACACCTGGGAAACGCCTGAAGGGGAATACAGACTCTTTCACTGCTACGTGGTTAATATTTACTTCTTTGGTAAGGCCAAGCTCAGAAAGTTTCCTGCCTGTCATTACCTTTGTGGCAAGTTTTGCAAGAGGCACACCTGTTGCCTTACTTACAAAAGGTACTGTTCTCGAAGCCCTGGGATTAACCTCCAGGACATAGAGCTTTCCTTCTTTCACAGCATATTGCACATTCATAAGGCCTATGACGTTGAGTTCTCTCGCCATGGCCTTTGTTGCGTCGTAGATTTCTTTGATAAGTTTGTCGTCAAGTGTATGGGGAGGAATTACGCATGCGGAATCGCCCGAATGTATACCGGCCTCTTCGATATGCTCCATCACCCCGCCAATTATTGTGACCTCGCCGTCGGAAATGGCGTCTACATCTACTTCAGTGGCATCCTGAAGAAACTTATCAATCAGTACCGGATGGCCCTCGGACACTGCCACTGCCTCTGCCATAAACTCCCTGAGGCTTGCCTCATCATAAACTATCCGCATGGCGCGACCACCCAACACGTAAGAGGGTCTTACAACCACTGGATAGCCAATCACCTCAGCCTCCCTAAGGGCCTCTTCCAGGGTGAACGCGGTACCGTTGGCAGGCTGGACCAGACCCAGCTTGTGCAACATTGCCTGAAAACTCTTCCTGTCTTCGGCACGGTCAATAGACTCAGGGCTGGTTCCAAGGATAGGCACACCTGCCTTTGCCAAAGGCACAGCCAGGTTCAGAGGGGTCTGCCCGCCAAACTGGACTATTACCCCCTGGGGTTTTTCCGTCTCGACAATGTGCAAGACGTCTTCCAATGTAAGGGGTTCGAAATAGAGCTTGTCCGACGTATCGTAGTCAGTGGATACGGTTTCAGGGTTTGAGTTTACCATTATGCTCTCATACCCCTCTTCCTTAAGGGCAAAAGAGGCGTGCACACAACAATAGTCAAACTCTATGCCCTGTCCAATACGGTTAGGCCCGCCTCCAAGAATCATTATCTTGGGCCGATCACTTGGCCTCGCCTCATCCTCGGTCTCATAGGTCGAATAATAATAGGGGGTATATGCCTCAAACTCAGCCGCACATGTATCCACAAGTTTGTATACAGGCCTTATGCCAAGCTTACTCCTGGCCTTTCTCACCTCGTCTTCACTGCAGCCAATTGAATGAGCGACCTGAAAATCAGAGAACCCCTCTCTCTTGTAATGACGCAACTTGTCTGCCTGATCCTCAGAGAGAAGCGCACCGGTTTCTCTCTTCAGATTTTCACCTTCTTCCCTGATCCTTGCTATTTGATGGAGAAACCAGAGATCTATTCCGGTAAGATTGTTTATTTCCTCCAGAGAAAATCCCATTGTCATGGCAAGGGGGATATAAAAAATCCTCTGGGAGTTCGGGGTCCGAAGCTTTTTGATTACTTCTTCCCTGCCAAGTTTGTCCCCCATATTTTTCCAAGGCTCCTTGCCATCGAATCCCAGGCCGAACCTTCCAATTTCAAGGGACCTAAGCCCCTTTTGAAGTGCCTCGCGAAAAGTGCGCCCTATGGCCATTGTCTCCCCCACGCTCTTCATGGATGTAGTGAGGAGATCTTCGGTTTCAGGGAATTTTTCAAAGGTCCAACGGGGAATCTTTACTACACAATAGTCTATTGTGGGCTCAAAAGATGCCATCGTCTCCCTGGTTATGTCATTGGGAATCTCATCCAGGGTGTAGCCTACGGCAAGTTTTGCGGCTATCTTGGCTATGGGAAAACCTGTTGCCTTGGAGGCCAGAGCGGAAGAGCGGGAAACCCTTGGATTCATTTCTATGACTACCATGTCTCCATTTTCAGGGTTGACCGCGAACTGGATGTTGGAACCTCCTGTCTCCACGCCAATCTCCCTGATAATAGCAAGGGCGGCGTCTCTCATTTTCTGGTATTCCCGGTCAGAGAGGGTCTGGGCAGGAGCTACTGTTAT
>CAZUIH010000003.1:40566-43162 GCA_964620365.1 uncultured Desulfobacterales bacterium
CTGGGCCTTACAATTATGGGATAGCCTATCTCACTGGCTGCCTTCCTGGCCTCCTCCATGGACCGTACAATGACACTTCTCGGGATACGCAGGCCTATCTTTGTCATGGCATCCCGGAAAAGCTCCCTGTCTTCCGCCTTGTGTATTACCTTGCGGGATGCCCCGATCATCTCCACTCCAAGCCGGTCCAGGACTCCTTCATCAGCCACTTTGACCGCCGTATTGAGCCCCGTCTGCCCTCCCAGAGTGGGAAGCAATGCCTGGGGTCTTTCTTTTTCAAGAATCTTGGCTACCACCTCAGGGGTAATAGGCTCAATATAAGTCCTGTCCGCAGTTTCTGGATCGGTCATGATGGTGGCCGGGTTGGAGTTGACCAGAACCACCTCATAACCTTCCTCTTTTAGAGCCTTACAGGCCTGAGTACCCGAATAATCGAACTCACATGCCTGGCCTATGACAATTGGACCTGAGCCGATAATCAAAATCTTTTTAATATCTGTACGCTTTGGCATGGTATTTGTGACAATCCTCGATTAGGTCTTATGATCAGACATCATGGTTATAAAACGATCAAAAAGATATTCCGCATCATGGGGACCAGGGGCATTTTCTGGATGATACTGAACAGAGAAGGCCGGAATGTTCTTATGGCTAATACCCTCCACGGTGTTGTCATTGAGATTTATGTGGGTCACCTGAACATCTGAGGGTAGGGTCTCATCATCTACCGCAAAACCGTGATTCTGAGAAGTGATTTCAACTTTATCGGTGGAGAGATCTTTAACCGGCTGATTGCCCCCATGATGGCCAAATTTCAGTTTATAGGTCTTTCCCCCAAAGGCTTGGCCCAGGATCTGATGTCCTAAGCAGATACCAAAAACAGGCCTTTTCCCAAGAAGGTTCTCCACTGTCTTGACGACGTGGCCCAGGGCAGCTGGATCTCCAGGACCATTGGACACAAATATGCCATCAGGTTTACAGGCGAGCAATTCATCGCTGCTTACACTGCAGGGATAAACAACGCACTGACATCCCTTGTCATGGAAGATCCTCAACTGATTGTATTTAAGACCACAATCAATAACCGCTACCCTGAAGTTAAATCCTTTTTCCTGACACGGTTCATCACCATTCAACACCGCATCTGTGCAAGGGGAAGGCCCTTCCTTCCCCCAGGTATAAGCATGTCGGCAAACTACTTCCTTTACCAGATCTCTTCCCTCAAGGCCAGGCGCATTCCTTGCCTTTTCCACCAAAGAGGCCGGATCAAGGTCTTCCGTCGACATGACTGCCTTCATGGCCCCTGCAAGGCGTATGTGCCTTGTCAGTGCCCTGGTATCGACCTGCTCGATACCGAGTATGTTGTGCCTTTTGAGAAACTCCCTCAGGCTTTCCGTCGCTCTCCAGTTACTATAGGCATCTTCGTATTCACGCACGATAAAGCCCTCGAGATGAACCGACGCAGATTCGTAATCTTCAGGATTAACTCCGTAGTTGCCTATCAAGGGATAGGTCATGGTGACGATCTGCCCCTTGTAAGAAGGATCGGTAAGGACTTCCTGGTAACCTGTCATGCAGGTATTGAAGACTACTTCACCGCTGGTTTCTCCTGGACCAGTAAAAGAACGACCCTCAAAGATTCTGCCATCCTCTAACGCTATAAGAGCTTTCATATATCGCCTCTTTACATACGGAACAGTACAGGCGAACTGTTCCCTTAAAACGAGAATTCATCTTCTCACTCTGAATAATTTTATCAATCGGGCTAGTTTTAGGTCGAGCAACTATAAACAGGGCATTGCCAACCGTCAATACGCTCCTTTTTTATACTCTGCCAGCGCCCTTGGCAAAAAAAGTTCGATCTCCCTAATCCGGTCTTCATCAGTAGGATGGGTAGACAGAAAGGCAGGGGGAGAAGGCTGGTTCTTGGAATGGGAAAGCCTTCGCCAGAATCTCACTGCCTCCCTAGGATCATAACCTGCTCGGGCCATCAGGACCAGCCCAATACGATCTGCTTCATATTCCTGGGTTCGACTGTATGGAAGAATGATTCCAATATTAGCCGCCAGTCCATAGGCTGTCTGGAAAGTGGATACTGCCTCGGGAGAATGGGCGCTTATTGCGGCCTCTATGGCAGTCTCTCCAAGCCTGGAGAGAAGTTCCAGGCTCATCCGTTCGGCTCCATGACGAGCAAGGGCATGGGCGACCTCGTGACCGACAACCGTGGCAAGCCCGGCCTCGGTGACGGTATATTTCAAAATTCCTGAATATACAAACACCTTTCCCCCAGGCAGGCAAAAGGCATTGGCTACTTTATCATTATCAATAAGCTTGAATTCCCATGAAAAATCAGGCCGGTTAGCCGCACTGGCTATCCTCCAGCCCACTCGTTGTAACATCTGGGTTGCCTGGACATCAGCACTAAGATTTTCTTTTTTTAAAATTTCTTCATAAGCGGTCAACCCCATGGCCCGCTCCTGCTCAGGACTTATCAAAATGAGCTGAGACCGGCCTGTCACCGGGGCTGTCGCACAAGATGCCAGCAAAAGTAACAAAGGGAAAAGGATAAGACATCTTTTATGAGATAAAAAAAACT
>CAZUIH010000003.1:43262-46211 GCA_964620365.1 uncultured Desulfobacterales bacterium
AGACAGTGAAATAAGCTGTGTCGGCGAACTCACCAACTGCATAATCCGAGTTAAAATTTGTAATGCATGCCCTGAAATCATATAATTTCACTAGGATTATGGCCGCATTGATCGCAATAACTCTTTATAACTCTTTTGACAAAGATAAAACCTACTCAGGACATGACAATACAAAAAAAATTCTCTCTTTCTAACCGACTAAAAAATAAAAATAAATTTTTCCATCCAAAATTCGGTGACCTCCTTGATCCGATGGCAGTCAAAATGGGAAAGGGAGAAACTGGGTACATCGATGAATGGATAGAAGAACAGGATGACACCAGGATACATCTTACTGTCACAGGCAGGTGCAATGCAAGTTGTCAGGGCTGTATCAACAGCTCTATCACACTTAATGAGGATAGGCCAAGGAACACTCTCATAACCAGTCAAGAGACACAACCCGAACGGGACGCCATTATAATAGAAAAACTCTGCGCTAAAATTAAAACAGGCAAAATAACGGTTTGTCTATACGGGGGAGAGCCTCTTTTATCAGCCGGCGCCATACTAGAGCTCATGAAACTTCTTGATGAATCCTCCCTTAAAAACAAGATCCGTTACATGCTTTACACCAATGGCGAATTCATAGATAAGACACTGAAAGAACTGCCAGAACTCGTGGAACGAATATGGCTTTTCTCGGTTTCAATTGATGGAGATCAAGAGCAGCACAACCGCGTAAGAAGGGGTACAGACCTGAACCACATAATAGCTAATCTTAGGTTACTAAAAAAACAGAAAAACAATGGCATGGTTCTTTTCTGGTCAACCTTGAGGGAAAGCCAATCCCTCTTGAAATGTTTTAGCCAATTCAAGGCTCTTTATGAAGAAGGATTAGTGGACCACTTTTTCTATCATTGGGCAGAGGCCAAGGAACCCTTTACCCACTTCCACGATTACTTGGGAAAATATGAAAAGGATCTTGAATATCTGCTGGATGTATATGAGGAATTACTCGAAAAAAAGAACTCATGCCCATATCACATCTGAATGAACTTTTTTTATATCTGCTCACTGGACGGGAAAGGGGGCATTCAGCATGCGGTGTAGAACTTGCCCGCCACTTCGACATCGTATCTGGCAAGATATATCCCTGTGCAGATCTCCCCGGATCCATGTCGATAGGAGAGATAGGTCCAGACAATAAACTCTGTTTCAAAGAGTGTGATCTTCAGCAGCTGGTCGAATACCAAAGTCTTTTAGGATGCAAGGCCTGTGGAGTTTACAACTATTGCGGGGGAAGATGTCCTGTTCAAGCAGTGGCAGGCTCCCCCGAAAGGACTATCCAATATTGCCAGCTCATGCGACTCCACGTCGGATTGGTTAAAAACAGACTTACCAAGATTAAGAGCTCAATGGAAAAAACAGGGCTATCCATCAATGATATTTATCAACATTCCGCATTCATGGTAAACTATACGGACGTAGTACCCTGATACTCACAAAAAAGAAGGGGAAGATGAAATTTCTTCCCCCCACCATTCTTTTATTTTTAAACCACCTTTACCTCTATCTTCCTGGGTTTGCTTGCCTCACTCTTCGGCAGGAACAGACGAAGTACACCCGCCTGCATCCGTGCCTCGATCTTGTTTGAATCTACGTCTGGTCCCAGAGTGAACATTCTCTTGTACCCGCTTCCCTTGAACTCCGCATATAACTTTTTGCCCTGGGCTGGGCCTCTATATGAGATATCCCCTGTGATGGTCAATACTCCTTTATCTACTTCCACATTCAAATCTTCCTTTTTCACCCCGGGCATATCGGCGAAGAGCAATATGCCATCCTCATTTTCATATATATCGACTGGTGGAACCAGGGTCACACTATTCTTGTCTGAAACGATCTCAGGCTGCACTTCATCCTTTTTCTCAACTGCTATTTCATGCCTATTGCTCATGGTATCCTCCTCCTTTGACCATGACTATATCAACCGACAGATATCTCAATCCTGCGGGCCTTTTCTTCATCCTTTTTCCCTATTGATACCGTGAGTATCCCATCTGCATACTGGGCCTCCACCTTGTCTGGATCAATACTATCAGGAAGGGATATAACCCTTCTGAAGCTGCCGGTAAAACGCTCCCTTCTATGATAAGATCTAGGATCGATATTTTCGCCAATTTCCCGGCCTGTATCACGTTCAGCAGCCACAGTAAGAAGATTTTTTTCGATGGTTACATCCAACTGTGAGGCCTCTACTCCTGGGACAAAAATAGAGACTACTACACTTTCTGGGGTTTCATGGACATTCACGGACGGGAACGCCCCTCTCACATTACCCCTTATGTTGTTTATCGGCTGTGAAATATCAAAAAGCTGTTCTATATTTCTTGACAGTCGATCAAACTCATCCAATGCTGAGTTCATTCCTGCAAACCATGGGCGCAGCATAGCTTCATGCCTCCTTTTAGTAAAAAATTTAATTGTAAAAAGGGGATCCCACGTTGTATGAAGCCTCCTTGCCGCAAGGCAAGGACCTTCTTTTTTGAAATAGTTGATTCACATTAGTCGTCTGCCGGACAAAAGCGTCTCATTCATCCGGACCAACTGTTGGTAACAAAAAGTTAAGCATGGAAGAAAAAGAGTCAAGGAATCTGGATCAGGTTATTGCGGGGCACAAAGGCAAAATGAAGCAGGCCACACCCATGGAGCCGGGGCAAAGACAAAAATATAATGCTCAGAGTCCCCTCTGCATAAAACGATCTCAACCCAAAGAAAAAGTCTTGATTAAATGGATAAGGCGGCTATCCAGAGTGGAGTAAATACTCCAGGCAGACTTTGGCAAGGTGAAATCGTAGAAACCGTTATATTGAATCCCACGGCTCGACCAAGAGATCAATCCCGGCGCGAACCTGAAATAAATTCCTCTGTTCTCCTGAATGCCTCATCATCTGACATCTGTTCAGG
>CAZUIH010000003.1:46311-52539 GCA_964620365.1 uncultured Desulfobacterales bacterium
ACTGCCTCTGTCTTTGAAAGTTTCTTGGATTTAAGGCGGTGGCGGTTCAACATGTTGAGAAAATCTGTATTCCCTCCAGTGTTCAACTGGTAGGTCCGCTCAAGTTTTACGCCCCTATTTTTGAACAGAGTTGCCAAAACCCTGTGGGTTATGGTTGCTCCAAGCTGGGATTTTATATCATCCCCTATTATCGGTATATTTTTGTCAGCAAATTTTTTTGCCCAGACCGGATCACTTGCTATAAACACCGGCATATTGTTAATAAAGGCAATTCCGGCTTCTAATGCACAATCCGCATAGAAACGTACGGCATCTTCTGATCCTACAGGAAGATAGTTTAGTAAGATTTCTGCACCAGACTCTTTCAGGATTTTCACCACCTTTTCTTTGTCTGGTTCAGGTTCGTCTGAAAGCAAAAAGGTCTGGTCCTCGAAATAATCACGCATATGAGGGGAAAATCCGTCAAGAACGCGTCCCATCTGGACCTTTACACCAGAAGACGGTATATCGGAACAGAAGACGGTCGTGCAGTTGGGTGGAGCAAAAATGGCCTCCGAGACGTCCCTGCCCACCTTTCTCTTATCAATATCGAATGCAGCAACGACTTCTATATCTCCAGGGTGATATCCACCCAAATCCCAATGCATCAGACCTATTGCATCATTTACTGACTTGGTCCTGTAATAATGTATTCCCTGAAAAAGAGAGGAAAAGCAATTGCCTACTCCAGCCACAGCAATTTTAATTTTTCCCATTTATACGACCGCCTCCTGCTGTAAACTAATTTTATGTAAAAAGGCAAATTTGGAAGATCAGAAACAGTACACTGTCAATGCTCAACTGTTTCCTCGTCAAACTCCACTTCAAGTTCAAAAAAACTGATACCACAATCATAACACTTTACATCTATAGTATTTTCGGACTGCAGAGATACATAAATTTCATCACAACCACAAGAGCAAGAAGATAATTCCGATTCCTCAATCACCTGTTCGATGGATGGGCGTATTGGTGCCGGAATATCCGGATCATAGACAATTTTCACCCTGAATCCTCCTTAGTTAAGAACACCTAGCCAAAAAACCACCTTGAAAACTATATTAGTAACATATAATAGCAGTATTGTTCGATTCTTGTAAAGCCGTTAGCGCTTTTTAGCAAAATAACTTTATATCGTCTAATCTTTTATATTTTTACTTTAACAAAGAAAACCCAAACTAAAAACACCTTGCTCCCTAAAGTACAACTTTCGTATTGACAAAACTCCATAGCTAAATTACTTAGAGACTGAATAATGATTCACTAGATTCCCATAAAAGGAGGTCGTTTTAGGGATGAGCGGTAAAAAATTTTCATCATTTATTGTAGCTATTTTGTTCGGGCTCTTAACCGCAGGGTTGGCATTTGCTGGTTCTGGCCCAGAGACAATCACCTTGAAGGCCAAAAAAGGTGATGTAACTTTTCTACACCACAAGCACCAGGGTAGAACTCAGTGCGCTGAATGCCATCACACCAAGGGGCCAGATGGAAAGCAGGCACCTTACAAAGAGGGCATGGAAATCAAGTCTTGCGATACCTGTCACAACAAGGATTTTCCCAACAAGAAACTCAACAAGCCCATGAAAGCATTCCACAAAAATTGCAAGACCTGCCACAAGAAGCATAATGGTCCGACCAAATGTAACGGTTGCCACAAGAAGTAATTAATCACCAAAAAAAATGGAGAAAAAGGGCTTGTTACAGTCAGTGTAACAGGCCCTTTCTTATTTTCTGGAACGGACAGATCTAACAGCTCCCCTTGACCCGTATTGATAAGCCCTCAAAGGCCTGCATGAAAACAGTGTCCTATCGTCATAATGGTCCAAGGGTCAGTCAAATAGGAGGCCACGCCTTTACCTTCTTGAAAATTTCTGTTTTGGTCAGATAAAATTGGTGAATTAAAATACAAAATGGTTAATCATGATGCTTTCACAAATACTCCATCACAAAATATCCAACATCATCGAGCCCAAGGACAGGGAAATTGTTTCATCCTTGAAGCATATTCTCCAGGAGCCCGTTGAAACACCAGAAGAATGGAGATCACGGGCTGCGTCCATGTTCACCCAAATGATGGCCAGGATTGCCATGGAAGAAGGCGTGTCGCCCTATGAGGATGACGAAAATCCATTTAAACACCACCTTCCGAATTTTATTTCGACCACTCTTTCTGAAATAGAAAAAATAGTATTTTCTCCTTTAGATGCGAATGTTGAACCCGATGAACTTCGATATACGTTAACACATTTGTTGCTCAAGGTAGCGGAGTGGATTGCATGGAATTATGAAGGACGGTGCCTTTTTGGAGAGAATTCTGATCGAAGGGCCACAGAACTTGAAAAGATGACCCGATTTCAGATAGAACTTTGGGGTGACAAAGACGAGGTCTGGCTCTACCTCATGGATCTTTTGAGGGATGAATGGGGCCTTGGCAGCAAGATTCACTTAATGGAACCACTGTTTGGTTGCCGACGATACGGAGTTCTAATCCCTTTCGATGCTAGTCACTATTTAACCAACCCCGGCTATTGGGAAACCATGCCCCCTGAAAAAGAATTAAGACTGATAACAACCATGACAACGATACTAACAGATCAAACAAAGGTATCCATTGAATTCCTCGGTCTTACCCGCAAAGGGGAACAGGCCAAAAGCACTGGGATATGTGAGGGGCTGATACTGTCACAATTAGCCAAAATTTGCGGCACCCCAACTGATGAACTACCACACCAATAAACATAAACCCGGATCATGCACAAGTTGGTGAGTTTGCTCAAGATGCAAGTGCCAAAGGACGTGAAGTCATACTCCTTGTACTCCGAGTGCATAATTCAGGATAAAAAAAGGCTGGCAGGCGACCACCGTCTCCTACCAGCCTTAACCCTAAAATTCAAAGGATTAACAAGGCAGCACCTTTAGTTAACTCCTTCTATTATCAGGTGTTAAAAGAAAGCCCATCCGGATCCTTGGTGACATCAATATCCATATTCCGACTGCACCGACTGCATTTAGATGAAGTCGACGACATATCGACCTTGGCCTCACATGCCTCATGAACCTCAGGAGGACAATCGGCAATCTCCCAACATGGTACAAGAGCAAGAAGTTTTTTGATCCCTGGTATACTTATACCATCATCATGGATCATTGACCGAAGGCAGGTCGTCCACTGGATATCATTATGGGAAAAAAGTCTTCTTCCTCCCTTGTAACGAGGCCTGATCAGGCCTTCATTCTCATATATCCTCAGCGTCCTGGGATGCACACCAAGCATCCGTGCTGCCACCCCGATAGGGTATACAGGCTCATCTGCCTTTGGCAGACAACTGGGCTTCCTCGTCTTTGCCACCATAGTGTCGCTCCTGTTTAAAGAATCACCCTTAGTGAGACTCTGATACATGGCCTTTAAAGAGCTTTTCCCCCATCAAGAAGGCCATTCCACAGAAGCCCATTCCTCCGAGGGTGATCATGATCTCGTGGAATGATGGTGTGTAAGAAAAGTATTCGGGCAAATCAACTATGTTGTACTCATGGAAATGGGGAACGATCTGACCTACTACCACGAGATCGTATCTCATGAAAAAGATTCCAACCATGCCTAGAGCGCCTGCCACGAACATGGCCTTCATGTTCTTGGCCTTGACGGACAGAATAATCAGGAACGGCAACACCATGCCCAAGAGGACTTCGCCACCCCAAAAATTGAGGGCATAATCACCTTTGAGGATGGCAAGCATGGCCTCGTATTTTCCTGGTGGATGGCCTGCGATACCAGAAAGGACCTTCCACGTAGTAAAGAACATGATTACTGCCATAAGAAGGGCTCCAAGCTTGGCAGTGGCGGAGAGCGACTTCTCCATGGCTGGACTCATCTGCCAATTGTTGATTCTATAAGCAAGCCATGTGAAAAATAGTATCGCTGCGCAACCCGACATCATGGCGGAAGTAATGAAGTATATGGGCATATAGGGACCATGCCAGAATTCGCGGGCACCCAAAAGTCCAAACACCGCGCCCAGGTTACTATGGGCCGCCACACCTGCAATCACTCCCAAAAGCCCCATCATGCCAGCCTGCTTGTGCCGACCCATCTGGAGCAGGGCAAACTCAACCAGCATAAAGAAAAGATATGCGCCGTACAGGGTACCCATCCACCAGATATTGGAGGTGAGATTTGGAGAAATCACGTTATAAATGGCCATTCGCCATGGATTTTCGATCTCAAAACCTATTACAAGAAATCCTGCCATAATAGTGGCAATGGCCAGGAATACAGAGCGTTTTGCGATAGGCATGAATGCCTCATTTCCAAAAACATGACCTATTGAGGACACAAGACACAGGCCAGTGGATGTTACGACAAAAAACACATATGTGGCAATCAATAGTCCCCAAGGGACCTCCCTGGTCACCCCATAGACGTGATCATGCCCGGCAAACAATGCGTGGATGCCAAAGGCGACCCCGGCAGCGGCCAAAAGGCCAAAAAAGGCAATTGCGGCATTATAGGCCCGGGATGTTGTTGCGGTAAGGGTCTTATCGACGGTTACTGCGGCTGACTCAATCTTAGACATAGGACATGAACTCCTTTCATTTATACTTAGCCCTTTCCAAGGCTGTTCTCCTACTCCCCAACAGGATGATCTAAAGGGAATCCTCCCCCCAATCGTCCATTTTGTCTTGAATAATGGGTTTTATTTTGAGGTCATAAATGGTGTGTAGAATTGCACAACTTATCCACAATGTAAGAAAAAGCACTCCTTCCATCTTTCTTCTCCTTTTCTTCCCAGATGGCGGCTGGGATCTCATCTTTAGCTCCAAGCAGAATTGGCGGATTCCACAAGGCGCCGGCAAATCTTTTATGCATCACCTCCTTTATTAAAAATTTCACAAAATATTATCGGCCAGTCCCAACAACTGACCCAATCTTTTATGTTTATTTAAACGTAAAAGGGGAAATTCTAGTTGTCAAGAAAAAAATATATTTAGATGTGTTTTTTTTGAAAACTTCAAAGACCTATAACAACATCCATATTTACAGCAACTAATTGTTTTTCCTACAAAAAAATGCCATTAAACTCCAAAAACACCCACATACCACAAGGAAGCAAAAAGATCCCATTAAAATGGGTCCAAAAAAACATCGACAGTGCCACTCCGCGGATTAAAACACACGGAACAACCCCACGAAGGCCTTATAGCAACTAACTACCTAATAAATAAAGAATATTTTTAAAGGACTTAAAACTCTTCCTTCTTTACCTCGAAAGGGCAAGAAATGAGCCTATTGTTTCTAACTTTCTTTACAATAATTTTTGTAAGGAAAGTCAGAAACAAAATACCCCATCATTTCAAAAGAAATTCTTTGTCGGAAAAAAATACTTTTTATTGCACAACCAGGAATTGAATAAAAAAATTAAGTTATCGAAGGATTAATCTGGGGAAAAACAAAAAAACCCCGGGTGGCGGCCCGGGGTATATGGGTGAAAGGTTTGCCGACCTATAACCTGGAAAACCACTCCAAGTGTAAAAAGCACCCTAACTATTCGTATAGACAACTTGCCATTATCTTGTCAAGTATTTTAACGAACTAAAAAAAGAGGCCGGATAAAAACCCGGCCTCGCAAGTTTACATGCCCAACAGCAGACCACTCTTAGTGACCATGCTCTTCTTCCTGACCCTCTACTTTGTGCAAACGATTATATCCCTTGACTCCAATGTGACAAACCGCACACCTGGTATTTGAAGCAAAAGCGGTCTCACCATCATGACAGGCACCGCAGTACTTACCTTCATACAGGGACTTCATCGTAAAATCATCATTTTCCTCTGCGGTTCCGGCAGCATAGTCAAAAAGATCCTCATGACAGCTATCACACTCCATGCCCATATCCAAATGATACTGATGATCAAAAACTACGGCCTTTACGGGCTTGGTAAAAATAATTACGCCGCCATGCTCCTCATCCTCCTCAGCCCAGCTTTGGGTGCCAAACTGGAAGGCCCCTCCAATCAAAGCAAGTACAGCCAAGACAATTAATAGCTTTTTCATTGCCCTTCCTCTTCTTCCTAAATTTAATTATGAAATTCGTAGACGTTTTCTCTTAAAAAAGCGAGCCAACTCCTCTTTCAACAAGGATTATCCTTTAGTGTAAAACACATTGGGGACCGCACCTGTTTCAGGCCTT
>CAZUIH010000004.1:0-44282 GCA_964620365.1 uncultured Desulfobacterales bacterium
CATTCATGCCAACATGTTGACCCCTAAGCCACCTGCTGCATAATTTGGGTTAAAATTTTTTGCGAAGAGTAAAAAAGTCGATTATTCTAGACAAATCTAACATGCTGTAATCATATTAAAATTACTTTAAGTAAGTCTGAATGCATGTCCTGGAAAGAAAGAAGAAAACAAGATGGACAAAATCAAACTCGATAACATCCGAAAGGTTAGGGCCACTCTCCGTGCAAATAGTCTGGATGGCCTTTTGGTGACATCACCTGAAAACAGACGCTACTTGAGCGGATTTACCGCCGAAGACGTTTCCATCAATGAATCATCGGGCGCCCTGCTTATCCTCAAAAAAAGACTTTTTTTACTCACAGATGGTCGCTACCATGTCCAGGCCCAAAAAGAGGCAAAGGGGTGGGAGATCGTAATTTACAAAAAAGGTATCTCAGAAGCCCTCAAGACCATCAGGTCCGAATTTCCGGACACAAAAAGGATTGGTTTTGAACCCACATATTTGAGCTTCGAACAGCACGAACTCTTAAAAAAGAACAATCCCGGACTGGAACTCGTACCCATCAGGGGACGCATTGAAAAAATGAGGGGTATAAAGACCGCCTGGGAAGTCGAGTTGATAAAAAAGGCGATTTCCGTAGCCGAAGAGGTCCTGGATTCCGTCTCAAAAGAACTCTCACCAGGTGTCACGGAAAAGGAAGTGGCATGGAGAATAAATGAAGGTCTTTACAAAAAATCAGATGGCCCTTCCTTTCCCCCCATTGTTGCCTCTGGACCCAACTCTGCCCTTCCACACGCAGAACCTACTGACAGGACCATAAAGGAGGGAGAGCCCATCATAATCGATATGGGGGCAAGGGTTAACGGATACTGTTCAGACATGACACGGACATTTTTCATAGGCCCCCCAAAACCACCTTTTAAAGAAATTTACCAAATAGTGAGGACGGCCCAAAAAAGGGCCCAGCAAATGTTGAGGGCTGCCATACCAGGACGGGAATGTGACAGGGTTGCTAGGGATATAATAAGAAAAAACGGTTATGGAGAATATTTTGTCCACGCCCTTGGCCATGGAGTAGGCCTTGCCGTACATGAGCAGCCAGCCCTGTCTCCCAGGTGGAAAAAACATCTGAAAGAAGGGATGGTGGTGACCATTGAACCCGGGATATACATTCCCGGAAAAGGCGGAGTAAGGCTCGAAAGCATGGCCCTAGTTGAATCCACAGGATGCAAAATACTCACGAGCAATGTAGGATACTACAATTGGTAATTTCCACTTTATAAAAAAATATGGATAACTACTCCGAGGTACGCACAGATAATGGCCAAAAAGAACAGGAGCTTAGCCTTACCGACCACTTGGCAGAGCTTCGTCAACGGCTTATAATTTCACTCATTGCTGTGGGGATAGCATCCATTGCCTGTTATTCAGCTATTGACCCAATATTTGCCCTGTTTTCCCGCCCCTTGGAACAAGCGCTTCCTCCTGGAACAAGCCTCATATTCAGCTCCTATCCGGAAGCATTTTTCACCTACATAAAACTTGCACTGACATCGGGGCTATTTCTCGCCAGCCCGGTGGTGATTTATGAAATCCTGGCCTTTGTCTCACCAGGCCTGTATTCCCACGAAAAACGGTGGCTCTACCCCTTTGTCTTTCTCTCTTCCTTTTTCTTTGTAGGAGGGGGGCTATTTGGCTATTTCATCGTCTTTCCTTCGGCATTCAAGTTTCTGGCAAGCTATACCGACGAAGGTCTGAGGCTTTTGCCCAATGTAAGCGAATATTTCACCCTTGCCATAAGACTTTTACTCGGATTCGGCCTTGCATTTGAACTCCCTATAATAATGGTTTTTTTGGGCATCATTGGTCTTGTTGATGCCCAAACACTCCGAAAAAACAGAAAATATGCAATCCTGATCATTTTTGTACTGGCAGCAATCCTTACCCCTACCCCTGATATCCTAAACCAGCTGTTAATGGCAGGACCTCTCATGCTACTCTATGAAATGAGCATAGTCCTTGTGTGGCTGATAGCTAGAAAGAGATCTACGGATTAAAGTTGTCTCATTCAACACATTTGTCGATATATTCTTGAAGTGTCGAGACACAACGATCAATACCACGACCACATCCCCAACAACATACTGAAATACCTGTACATTTGCTGTTAGTTCAGCTGGCACATTTCTTGATGTTATATCTACAACAACAAAATCTGCTTGGAAGGAAGCTTCCTAGGACCAGAACAAAAATCCTGTTTCAGCCGCAGCAACGCGTGATACGGAAAGAGGCAGGGAAAGGCGCCTTGCCACAAGAGATTAGCAGCACAAAAAAAATAAGCCCCTTGTGCTCTTATCGAGTATCAATTTCTCACTCTTTAGACCCTGCCATGTTATCATGTATGTGGGGCCTTTGTATTGCATCACCCAAAGAGAAAGGGAAAAAACATGAGAAAAGTAACTTCCCTGACGCTGTTGTTGTCAGGTATTGTCCTGCTGATCACCAGCATCATCCTATACATTGAACCACATGGAAGAGTCGCTTTCTGGGCAGACTGGACCCTTCTTGGACTTACAAAAAATCAATGGGACAACCTTCATATCAATACTGGATTTCTTTTTTCAATCGCCCTGTTGCTTCATATCTATCTCAACTGGAAGCCGATTATTGCATATCTAAAAGACAGGGCCAGTAAACTTATCATACTAAACAAGGCCTTCATCATTTCCCTTTTTGTAACCACATATGCAGTAGTTGGCACCCTGGCTGGCCTTCCACCCATGGAGCAAATCATTAAATTAAATGAGTTTATCAAAGAACTTCAGACTAAAAAATACGGGAATCCTCCCTTTGGTCATGCTGAACTAGCATCCCTCGAAGGCCTGTGTCGTTTTACCAGAATCAATGCGAAGGCAGCCCTCACAGCCTTACGGAATCAGGGATATGAGATAAAATCTCCTACCCAATCCCTAAAAGAAATAGCAAGGGCAAACGGAACTACTCCCCAGAAAATCTTTGAAGTGATGCTGACGGCGAGAAGACCAACCGGGATGTCCCAGTCCCTTCCAGATTTACCTCCTGCTGGAACCGGCAAGATGACTCTGAAAGAGTTATGCAAAACCTTTGGCCTGTCCTTGGATGATACATTGAAAAGACTTAAGGGCAAAAACATAGCAGCTGAAGCCAATATAACCATCAAGGAAATCGCACGGCGAAATGGAATAACACCACTGGAAGTATACTATGCCTTAAAGCCAAACAAACCAGCGACCGAGGACCAGTCAAAGTCATTGGAGAACCATTAAAAATTAGCAGCATACTCCTGGATATGCGAGTATTTTTTGGCCCAAACCTATATCCAGGATTATTCTAGTTGGTAAATTCGCCTAAGATACGAGCCGGAGGGAGGGATCTTTTCAAGGGCGACACGCAGGTCATCAACATGATATCCGAGGATTGAAAGCGTAATCAATCTCTCCTCAATCTTGGATCAAGGGCGTCTCTCAATCCTTCACCCAATAGATTGTATCCGAGAACTGTTATAAGAATGGCAAGCCCGGGAAAGACTGAAAGCCACCAGGCTATTTCAAGGTTATCCTTTCCTTCAGTAAGCATATTGCCCCAGCTTGGAGTGGGAGGTTGAACTCCAATGCCAAGAAAGCTTAAGGCGCTTTCCGTGAGTATGGCACTGCCCACTCCCAAGGTAGCGGACACCAGGATAGGAGCAAGGGCATTGGGAAGTATGTGAAAAAAAACTATTCTTAGATCTGAGGCCCCGGAAATACGCGATGCCAATACGAAGTCTCTCTTGCGTAGGCTCAGAAATTCAGCCCTTACAAGGCGTGCCACCCCCATCCATCCTGTCAAACCAATGACTGCCATAATATTCCATATGGAGGGTTCTAAAAACGCTATCACTGCCATTATCAAGAAAATAGTGGGAAAACACAGCATTATATCCACAAACCTCATGATGATGCCATCCACCCAACTGCCATAATACCCGGCAAGGGCCCCCAATATGGTACCAACAACAGTTGCTATACCCACAGCGACAAATCCGACGAGCAGAGATATCTTTGCACCAAATATGAGTCTTGACAGACAGTCCCTTCCGAGTCCATCCGTACCCAAAATGTGTTCCGGAGACGGGGGCTCCAGGATATGATAAGTGTCTATTGCCTGGGGATCATAGGGGGCAATAAAGGGGGCAAAAAGAGCCACCACGGCAAGGGAACCTACGATCGCAAGGCCAAGCACAGCCAAACGATTACTCAAAAAACTTTCCAGCCAAAGCGGCTTTTTCTCTGCACCAAAGATGGGCATGAACAGCGCCTCCCTCACTCCTGAGTTCCTGTACGAATTCTGGGATCAGCCATTGCGTAACCTATGTCAGCCAAGAGATTCCCGAGAAGGGTCAGAATGGCCACAATAACGAGGTTGCCCATAAGTACCGGATAGTCCCTGGCCATGACGCTACTCCACATGAGCTGGCCTATACCAGGAATGGCAAAAAGCGATTCAAATATAACGCTTCCACCTATAAGTGCAGGAAGAGAAAGTCCAAGGATCGTGATAAGAGGCAGAAGCGCATTTCTCAATGCATGCTTATAAATAACCTTTTTTTCAGACAGACCCTTTGCCCTTGCAGTGGTTATATAATCCTGTCGAAGAACCTCCAGCATGGAAGACCGTGTATAACGAGACATTCCAGCCAACCCGCCCAGGGCTGATACGAACACTGGCAAAATCAAGTGCTTCGCCCAGTCGATCACCTTTTCCATCGTAGACAATTGCTCATATCCCATTAAGCTGTGAAGTCCTGAGATAGGCAGCCATCCCAGTTTGACTCCGAAAAAAAGCATCAGCAACAATGCAACCCAGAAGGCAGGGGCGGCGTATCCCATAAAGATTAATATGGTTGAAATCTGGTCAAACAATGAATTGTGTCTTACTGCAGCGCTGACCCCCAACGGTATAGCTACAACAAGGATTATGGTTATTGAAAGGAAATTTATAAGCAAGGTTACCGGGATCCGCTCCTTGATCTTGTCCCACACAGGGCGCCTGTCGGGAGAAAAAGAGCGGCCCAGATCCAGCCTGGCCAGGCCCTTCAGCCAGTTATAATACTGGACATATATTGGTTTATCCAGCCCATACTGTGCCCTCAGGCGTGCCCTCATCTCTGGCGTCATCTTTGGATTAAAATCAGCCTGAAGACTCATTGGCTCTCCAGGTGCAAGGTGCATAATCACAAAGGAAATAAAGGTGATCCCCAAAAAAGTGGGTACAAGGGCCATCATACGTCTGGCGAGATAAGATATCAGCCCCATGTCAGATACAAAGCCTCCCTGTTACTTCCTCAAATTCATGGCATTATGTACTTCTGCTCGTTCTTAGGCACCCACCAACGGATGAAATTGTGGGTTATTCCAGCAGGAGCAGGATCGATCCCCTTGAATCTTTTATGAATAACCGGAAGGGCCATGGGAACGTACAAAAAGGTATATGGTTGATCTTCGGCTAATATCTCCTGGATACGATCGTAAATCTTTTTTCTTTCTTTCCTGTCAAAAGTACGTCTTCCTTTGATAAGGAGGTCATCTACCTCTTTATTTTTATAGCCTATGAAATTTAATTCCTTTTCTCCTGTTTTAGAAGAATGCCAGATATCATAAATATCCGGATCCTGTCCAAGGGTCCACCCCAGGATCACTGCTTCAAATCTCCGTTTGTCAATAAACTCGTTTATAAAGGCCGTCCATTCGATCTGCCTTATTTTCATCTCTATGCCTATCTTTTTAAGTCGAAACTGGATTATCTGTGCCGTCTTATCCCTGAGGCTGTTTCCCTGGTTGGTTATTACCGTAAAAGAAAAACGTCTGCCATCCCTGTCCAGCCATCCGTCTCCATCCCTGTCTACCCAACCTGCCTCAGCAAGGAGACTTTTTGCCTTCTCGGGGTCGAAGGGATAACGCCTGACATTTGGATTGTAGTACCACGCATCTGGTTTATACGGCCCTGTAGCCACGGTTCCATAGCCCAGCAAGACCCCCCTTATAATTTCCTCTTTGTCTATGGCATAAGATATGGCCTGTCTCACCCTCTTATCCTTGAAAAGAGGATTTTTGAGATTGTATCCAAGATAGGTATAGGAAAAAGAAAGATATTTATATTTTTTGAAGTTTTCCTTGAAAAATGGGGTATCAGTCTGCCTTTGATACTGAATGGGCGAAAGCCCCATCCAGTCCAGACCGCCAGATTTAAGCTCAAGGAACATGGTGGCCGGATCTGGGATTACCCGCATGATGTAACGATCTAGATAAGGACGTCCCTCAAAATAATCTGGATTTGCCACTAGCACGATTTTTTCCTGGGTATTCCATTTCGCCAAACGGAAAGGCCCCATGCCAACAGGTTTCCTTGTCAGGGAGCTCTTGGTAATATCTTTACCCTCAAGAAGGTGTTTTGGCAGCACCACGAGATTGGTCCAGGAACTGAGTGCCGGCGCAAAGGGCTCTTTATAAACCACTCGAAAGGTGTAAGGATCAACGGCTTCAGCATTTTTTACTTCCAGAAAATCCCCTGCATAAGCAGTAGGAGTTTTAGGATCTATTATTGTCCTGTAGCCAAAAAGCACATCTTCAGCAGTAAACTCTTTTCCGTCCTGCCACAGAACCCCTTTTCTGAGATGGAACGTAATGGTAAGCCCGTCCTCGGAAATGTCCCACGACTCGGCCAAATCTCCTACCAGATTGAGATCCCTGTCATATTTTACCAGCCCGTTATAGATAAGCCCTGCAATCTGATGGGAGGTAGCGTCTGATGCAAGCATTGGAATGAGATTGGAAGCGTCCCCAATGGAGCCAACCACTATGGAATCTCCATACTTGGGTATATCAGAAGGAAAGCCTGGCTGACCAATCAAAAAAAACAAAAAAGCCAAAACCGCTATTCTCAGCCCTGAGGCCGACCATCTCACCATGGTACTTTCCGACACGAGATATCAACTCCTGCTTTCATACCTTTTTCGAAGCTCCTCCACACACTTGTACGGCACACAAAGATTACCCCGGCCCTTACCTAAACGTATGTGCGGCTTGGCCTTTCCGTGATAATCGCTCCCCCCGGTCACAACAAGATCATATTTTTTACACAGTCCCAGGCAAAGCTCAGTAAGATCTTTCCCATGCTCACTGTAATAGCACTCTATGCCATCAAGCCCCATTTCCTTCCACTCAGCTACCCACTTTTCAAGCTGCTTGCCTGTGCGAAAATTAAGGGAAAAAGGATGTGCCAAGACCGCAAGCGCCCCTGAAAGATGTACTGCCTCAATGGCATCTTCAGGCGTAAGGATGGATTTGGGGACATAGGCAGGCCCACCGTTTTTAAGATAATAGGAAAAGGCGTCACTTATGGACTTTACATATCCATGCTTAACCATTGCCCTGGCGATATGCGGCCTACCAATCTGCCCTCCCTGGGCCATCTCCTCCAGCTCATCAATATCGATTTCCATCCCAAGACCTTTGAGCTTTTCAAGAATTTTTGGATTTCGCCTGGACCTGGCTTCCTGAACCCTTTTTAACACCTCTTTTAGCTGTGGAGACTCTTCATCTACAAAATATCCCAACAGATGCATGTTGCCACATGGATGTAAGACACTAAGTTCTACGCCCTTGATAATCTCAACACCGTATTCAATACCGGCCTGCCAGGCATCCTTTAGTCCAGCCACAGTATCATGATCCGTGACCCCGATTGCCCTAAGGCCTGCATCTGCAGCCAATTTAACCAACTCCCTCGCGGTGTCAGACCCGTCAGAAGCAGTGGTATGTGTATGAAGGTCACAACAGCCTGTATCGCACTGAACGGTCATTCGGTTTTACTCTCCTTTTTCCCGTCAATATTTTCGATATCCATAATAAATGGTAAAATAATATTGTCTGTTATTGTAAACTGATAATTCACAAAAACTGTTTTATCGTCTTTTTGTCATAGATACAAACGTTTTTAGGGTTGACAAAAAAAGCACAGAGATATTATAAAAGTTTTCACCTGTAAAAGGCATACGAAATTTACCGAATAGCGATTCATTTTTTTCCTGAGGCTGCGTATGCTCAAACCAAAGGTAAGGGCCTGCCTGAATTGGGCCATATTTATTTACAGCAAACTATACCATTAAGGAGGGAGAATTAAATGGCAGATGTCAAAAAGCATGACACCCCCATGGTCGATGACTTGAAGTCCGGGCCATGGCCAAGTTTTGTCGACGACATTGAAACGATGGGCCAGAAAGGTAAACAAGAATGTCTAGACCTTCTTGGTCAGCTCGAACTGTCCTACAAGCACAAGGAAACCCACTGGAAACACGGTGGAATCGTCGGCGTGTTCGGTTACGGCGGTGGTGTTATCGGCCGTTACTCCGATGCACCTGAAAAGTTCCCGGCAATCGCACACTTTCATACAATCCGTGTAAACCAGCCGGCCAGCAAATTTTACTCAACAGCGTATCTTCGTAAAATCTGTGACCTCTGGGATCACAGGGGAAGCGGTATGACAAACTTCCATGGTTCAACGGGAGACATGGTTCTTCTCGGCACCAAGACGGACCAACTGGAGCCCGTATTCTACGATCTCACCCATCAGCTCGGATCTGACCTCGGTGGATCAGGCTCCAACCTGCGTACACCTTCCTGCTGTGTGGGTAAGGCACGTTGTGAGTGGTCCTGTATTGATACACAGGAAATCTGCTACAACCTCACCCAGACTTTTCAGGATGAGCTTCACAGGCCTGCATTCCCTTACAAGTTCAAGTTCAAGATATCTGGTTGCCCCAATGACTGCGTTGCCGCAATCGCAAGGTGTGACTGCGCAATCATCGGTACCTGGAGGGATGACATCAGGATTGATCAGGAAGCTGTAAAGGCTTACATGAATGGTGAGCTCAAGCCTAATGCAGGGGCCCACAGCGACGGAGACTGGGGTGCTTTTGATATCCAGAAAGAGGTTATTGATCTCTGCCCAACAGAATGTATGAGCATGGAAGACGGTGAGCTCAAGATTAACAACCGTGAGTGCACCCGTTGTATGCACTGCATCAATGTAATGCCTGCTGCTCTGCGCCCAGGAACAGACGTAGGTGCCACCATCCTCGTAGGTGCTAAGGCCCCGATCCTTGACGGTGCTCAGCTTGCCACATTGGCCATCCCCTTCATCAAGATGGAAGACGACTTTGATGAATTAAAAGACTTTGTTGACAAGATCTGGGAATGGTGGATGGAAGAAGGAAAGAACCGTGAGCGCTTTGGAGAACTCATCCAGAGACAGAGCCTCCAGGAGTTCATCCGCAGGGCAGAACTCAAGCCTATTCCACAGATGGTCAAGGAGCCCAGATCAAACCCCTACGTCTTCTGGAGTGCTGATGAAGTTGAAGGCGGTTGGGAGCGTGATGTGAAGGCATTCCGTAAACGTCATGCTGCTTAAGCAGGCTTTTTGAATTTTTTAGGAGGTGTAACAAATGAGCATTGATAATACAAATCTTGCAGAACTTCTGTCTAAACCATATGATCCAAATCTGGCGGAACAACTCTATGATCCTAAGAAGCCCATGGCCAACCGCATCACTGACATCGGGCCTCCACACTACGAGCAGTTCTTTCCGCCAGTAATCAAAAACAACTACGGAAAATGGAAAAGTCACGAAATTGTACAGCCTGGTGTCATCAAGTATACAAGCGAAACTGGCGACATCTGCTTTGCTGTCCGTGTTGGTTCTCCCCGTCTAATATCCACCGCATACATTCGCGAAGTATGTGAAATCGCAGATAAATACTGTGAGGGATACTGCCGTTGGACCACAAGGAACAATATTGAGTTTCACTGCACCGACGAAGAGACCCTCAGGGCCCTCCTCGACGACCTGAAAGGTAGGAAGCATCCAGGTGGCTCCTACAAGTTCCCAGTAGGTGGAACTGGTGCATCCGTTACAAATATCGTCCATACACAGGGTTGGATACATTGCCATACCCCAGCTATTGACGCCTCTGGTGTCGTAAAGTCTGTGATGGACGATCTATTTGATTACTTCGGTAGCCACAAGCTGCCCGCTCAGGTACGTATCGCACTGGCCTGCTGCCTCAACATGTGCGGTGCTGTTCACTGTTCTGATATTGCTATCTTGGGTATTCACCGCAAGCCCCCTCTAGTTGAGGATGAGCGTATCACAGGTGTCTGCGAGCTTCCTTTGGCCGTTGCCGCTTGTCCGCTTGGCGCCATTAAGCCAGCTACTGTCGAGATCAACGGTGAGAAGAGCAAGACAGTAAGGGTAAATGAGGAACGCTGTATGTTCTGCGGTAACTGCTATACCATGTGCCCAGCTATGCCTCTTGCAGACGGTGAGGGTGACGGTGTAGCTATTCTCGTCGGTGGAAAGATCTCCAACCGCGTGACTACACCAAAGTTCTCCAAGTTGGTAATTCCCTATATCCCCAACGAACCACCTAGATGGCCAAGCACTGTAGCAGCCGTCAGAAAGATTCTCGAGACCTATGCGTCTGACGCAAGGAAATATGAGCGTCTTGGTGATTGGGCTGAGAGAATCGGTTGGGAGCGCTTCTTTGAAAAATGCGATATTCCGTTCACTGACAAATCAATTGACGATTACAGGCTCGCTTATGACACTTACCATACAACAACACAGTTCAAGTGGAGTGTACATACAGACAACCTGTAATCCTGAAGAGGTGTCATTATGGCAGTAAATAAAGAAGAATTAAAACAAAAAATTTTGGAATTCGCCACAAAAAAGGCGAAACACAAATCCAAGATGTATATTAAAGACCTTTACAAGGCTGAGCCAAATGCAAAGCCCAGAGAGGTCAAAAATGCCGCCAATGAGCTGGTACGTGAAGGAAAACTTGAGTTCTTTTCCTCAGGCAGCACTGTCATGTATGGTGTGCCTGGTTTTGGAAAGGGCTTAGAAGAAGGATTTGAAGAAGAAAAATAGTCGAGGTTCGGCTAAATATCAAATAAACACAAAGGCCCTCCCTATGGAGGGCCTTTGTCCTTTTCCAATATTATAACCTAACGATAGAATAATAACTGAGACTGATCGCTTATCTTTTCCCTTTCCCCATTTAAAATGGGCAACGCCTTACGGCTAAACAAGCGATCTATATTGTTCTATCAACCGGGCTATAGGTCTGCCCAAAAAAAAGTGCATCTCTTCCTGGCTAAGGCCGTAATTTTCACCTACTTTGCTCCTAAATAGTCTGTCAAATTCGGAAAGAGAAACAAGGTCCTTTTCTTTTTTCTCAATGAGCAGTGAATAGACCATACGCGGAGGAAGCTTTTCATCGTATGCAACCAGCACCTCAAAAAGGGACGACCGTTTGGGTATTATATCCTCGCGTCCTAGAAGGTCTTTTAAAAAAAGGGCTTCTATCTCGCCGGTATCCCAGCAGGCAAACTTTTCACATTCCAGAGGTCGATGGGCATAAATCAAGCAACTTTTTCCCCTTTCATCATAAAAGCCACATGTCCAATCCTCTTCATTCCCCTTGATTTTTATCATCTCTGCCGGTAGTTCTATAAGGGAATGTTCGACTGGATGGTAGGCCAGTTCGCCCTTACGTAAGGTAACCAGGTGATTCGGGGCAATATACCCTTTTTCTAACAGGGGTAGGTCTGTTTTGTGAAGGGCAGGGCCTCCCTTTTTGCAACAAGATCCACATCTCTTACATTGATTAAAGGAAGAATTTTCTGCAATCATAATATGGAAACTATAAAGGAAAAACTACACAACGCAATAACGGAAATAGCCCATCTATTCTACCAATCAGACCAAGCATTTCAGACCATATCCGAGGCTTATCCCAGGGAATTTGTCTGCCAGAAGGGATGCAGCGATTGTTGTCATGCAATTTTTGACGTTTCATTCGCAGAGGCTGTTTACATTTACAATTGCTACGTAAGGCTTGATAAGGAAATTCAAAAAATTCTTAAAACAAATTCTACTCAGGCCATCACCCAGTGGATAAAACTGTGTCCTTCCTCCTTGGAAGAAATTTCAAAAAAGCGCATTCGGTGTCCCTTGCTGACCGAAACAGACGAATGCGCATGTTATCTGGCCAGACCTATTAACTGCAGGACATACGGGGTCCCCACTCAGATAGGTGACGCTGGCCACGTTTGTGGGCATTCAGGATTCATAACTGGTAAAAAATACCAGACATTGAACCTTTCCCCTCTACAGGAACGACTCCTACACCTTTCAAAGGAATTGGCAGGCGAAAAAAATGGTAACAGACGCTGGTCCATCGCTGAGGTCATCCTGGATCGGGATGACATGTTCAAGAATTTTTTAATCTAGCCTAGGCGTTCCTCTAGCTTCCTTATGCCCTGTTCCAAGATTTCTACACGCTCTCTTGCTCCCATGCCCTTGCATATCTTTAAGGCCAGCCTATAAGCATCCAGGGCCTCATGGAGCTGTCCTTTCCGCTGATAGATGTCTCCTATACCAGCGAGATAGATTCCAGCCCTTCCGGCATCCTGGAGTCCCTCTGCCAACTCAAGACACCGCATGAAATAGGGAAGGGCTTTTTCATATTCATTCAGCTGCCTATAGATATCAATAATCTTCTCCATTAATATTACAGTGCTTACCGGATCGGATTCCTTCTCACAGATGGCAAGGGCCCGTTGATACATGGGCAGGGCACCCTTAAAGTTTCCTCTCATGATATGAACGTCACCCAGCTTATCACATGTGTTTGCTATCTCTCTGGATCTCCCTTCCTCCTCAAAAACAGCTAGCGCTTCCTCGAACTTGGCCATAGCATCAAGGGACATGCCATTGGCGAGCATTACCTCAGCTTCCCGGTAAGTATCTTCGGCTGTCGTTTTCTCGTTTTTTTCATCCGTTGGCCCAGTGGGCGTCTTGACTTCGTCTGACACGGTAATCACCTCTCTTTCCCTTTTTGTATTTTTATTAAATTTGTCCAGGCTCCTCTTGGCCAACTGTCCAACCGTATAGGTGGCAAGAGTGTCACCATCAAACAAACTGACCTCGTTTTCATCCTCAACCATTTTTTTCAGGGCTGCTTCAGCCTCTTTGGCTCCGATTTGACCGAGGGCCCATGCGGCCAGCCCCCTTATTTGTGGTTCTCGGCTGCCAAGCAAGTCAAACAAAGGAAAAAAGGAGCTGGACTTGACCAATGACGGAGCTACTTCTCCTATTCTACCAATGGCCCATAGGACGGCTTCATGGGATTCCCTGTGTCGGAGTAGGGCAAGCAGCTGACGCACAAAGGCCCCATAGGTTTCTGGCAAGCACCTAATAATCTCTCCCATACTCTCAATGGCACCCCAATTGGTTGCAGCTGAATCATTAGCAGCATGCAGCAGCCTTCTCAACAAGTCCCCTACCTGTGCTGGCCTCAAATCGTTTACAACCTTGGACACCACTCCAATAGCTCTTACCGCTCGCCACCGTAGCTGTTCGTAGGGAGAGTATAACAGCCTCTGAATCTTACCCAAAATAACCGGATCAGAAAGAGCCATCTCCCCAAGATCCGAAAACTCGCATTCTTCCACCTTCTGCTGAACAAGTCTCTTGGAAAATCGTTTTCTAGGACGTTCCTCAAACTCTGAAACCGACCCTTTGGTTCCAGCTGGTTCAGCGGCCCTCAAGGTGAGTCCCATCTTTTTTAGAGGCGAACCCTTTATCTGGCGGATATCGTCCTTTAGTCTGATAAGGGTCAAGACCCCCTTAATGCGCTGCCCCTCCTTGTTCCTCCCTGAGGGATGCACCTTGTGGGATTCCTCGTCGTAGGACTCTATAATAGAGTCCTGATAATCCTCACCCGGCAACAAATTCCAAGCCAGGTCCCAGTCATCAGAACAGGCAAACCCAAGGGCCTCTACAAAGGCTGCGCCCAGATTATGACCAGTGACATCATGTACATATACAGCACCACAGCCACATTCCCCGTATGAGAAATCTCCAAGGCGACGGGGCTCCAACTCCCTTGGCCGCTCTAGGGCCCTGTCACAAAAAGGACACCGAGGTGTAAAAGCTCCAGAAATCCTTGCCATGGTATTACTACTTGCCTGCCTTTTCTTCCACGGTCTTCTGGAAATCCGGATGAACCGGGTAACCTAGATCTTTGGCCCGTTGCATATGTTCCAGGGCCTTCTGATAATTCTCGGAATAAAAATAAGCCACTGCCAAATTGTTGTGAGCAAGACCAAAGGTTGGCGCCAGGGAAACAGCCTTTTTCCCAGCTGCAACCGCGTCATCCAATTGGTCAAGTTCAACCAAAACAGTAGCAAGATTTGTCCAGGCGGGTACCATTTCAGGCTTTATTGCAAGGGCTTTTTTAAAGTATTCCGCGGCCTCCTCCCAACGTTGTAATTGCAGGTAGGCGGATCCAATATTGGCATGGGCCTCTGCCGACCTCGGAAAAAGTTCAATTGCTTTTTGGTTTTCCCTGATACCCTCTTCTAGTTTTCCCAATTGAAAATAAAGAGACCCCAGATTAACCCTTAGCTCAAACGAGTTTGGGTCAACCTCCAGTGCCTTACGAAACATCCCTATCGCATCCTCCATCCTTTCGGTGCGCCAATACGCTAGGGCAAGTCTATGAATCGCTACCACCGAATTTGGATGATTTTTGACTTCCTGTTCCAGATCCCTAATCAATGCCTCAGTCGAGGCAGATTTGGCCCGGGTATCTTTTGACATTATATCCTCCTTAAGCTAAACCTATTCACAGGTTCGCTAATATATTTAATAGTAGTTCATGTATAACTTACCATGATTTTTAAAGATTTCCATTTCAAATTATATTTCTTGTTTTAAAGGCTGCCAGTGTGGACACATGAGTAACAAGACGCATTCGGGAAGTGAATTAAGGTGCATTGCCTGTAACGGCCCCGCCATTATAAAGGGCCGCTGAGCTAACGCCTCAGTGGCCTGCAGTGTGTGTGGCCTGGAATTAGACAAGAAATTCTATCAGAATCAAATTGAAACCATGAAAGAGGAATGGATTAAGAGTTGCTATCAAAATAAAAAAGGGAGGAGAGATTAACAGCTTCCTCTCCTCCCTCATAATTAATTATATTCTATCCTCCTAGGAGACTTCCTGTTCCCTTACAGAGATAGCGACCTTATAGAGCACGGTGACTATCAAGGCACCAACCGCCCAAATTCCCAGTGCGATAGAAATCTCAGGAATGGTTGGATGGTATTCCGTAACCCTTTCAAAGGGGTTAGGTACAAATCCACCAATAACCAGGCCAACGCCCTTGTCCGTCCATGTAGAAAATATTATGGCCAAACAGGCGGTTACCAATATGGCTGTATTCCGCCTCCAGGCAGGGACCAGCAACAATGCGATGCCTATAAACCCGAACAGCATCGCTGGTCGCATCCAACCTACAAGCTGGTCATGTCCATGAAGCCCCCAAAAGAGGTATTTCAACCCGTGCATATGTCCCGGTATATTGCTGTAAAATGCCGTAAAGAACTCCAAGCCAAAGAAGAACAGATTGGCGATCATGGCATAACAGACTGTTTTGGCTATAGCCTGTATAGCCTTCTCACCTGGATCGAACTTGCTCACCTTCTTAACTATCATTAGCAATACAATCAACAGTGCGGGACCAGCAGCAAACGCGGACGCAAGGAACCTCGGTGCCATGATGGCGGTCAGCCATGCGTGCCTTCCAGGCAGACCTGCGTAGAGAAACGCCGTCACTGTATGGATGCTGATAGCCCATGGTATAGACAGGTAGGCAAAGAACTTCACCCATTTTGCTACCGGCACTCCTTTATAATCGGAAAGAAGGGTGTTCCAGCCGACGATCACATTTATGGCTAGATAACCGTTCAAAACGATCATATCCCAGAACAGTATAGAATTTGGTGTGGGATGCAGGAGCACATTGAGCATTCGTGCCGGCTGCCCAATATCAACCACAATGAAAAGCAGGCACATGGTCACAGCGGCAATTGCGAGAAATTCCCCAAATACAACCACCTTTCTATAGGTATGGTATCCGTGAAGCAACTCGGGTATGACCAACATAACAGCTCCTGCGGCCACACCAACCAAGTAAGTGAACTGAGCGATATATACGCCCCAGGACACGTCCCTGCTCATACCAGTTATTCCAAGGCCGTAATGAAGCTGTTTTAAGTAAAATATAAATCCAACTCCAATCACAGCCAGGAGGAAGAAAACCCAGGCCCAATATTTTTGACTTCCTTGAAGCGCTTTCTCAATCATACCGACCTCACATTAGATGATATAGAAGACCGATGGCTTTGTTCCCAGCTCCGGTTTCCTTCTCAGTGTATAGTTTTCACTAAGAATCTTCCGGATCTCGGAGTTTGGATCAGACAAATCGCCGAAGGTCAGTGCCCCACACTCGCATGCCTCTACACATGCAGGAATGAGCCCCTTGGCCAGCCTTTCTACACAAAAATTGCACTTTTCCACCACACCGCGCATCCTTGTGGGGAACTCCTCGTTAAGCTTTCTGCCCTTGAGACCCTCGCGAGGATCCTTCCAATTAAAACTTCTCGATCCATATGGACAGGCAGCCATGCAGAAACGACAACCGATGCATCGGTGATAATCCATGGCTACAATACCATCCGGTCTACGAAATGTAGCCTTAGTTGGACAAACCCTAACACACGGCGGGTTATCACAATGGTTGCATAACAACACGAACTTCCTCTCTACTATCTCCTTTGGACTATAGAGATCCAAGGTCGATACGTCAGGAAAGGCATGTTCATACTCTTCTTTCCAGATCCACTTCACCTCATCCTTGGGATTGCCATGATCAGGCACATTGTGCACGTAATGGCAAGCCTTGATGCACTTGTCACAGTCTTCATGTTCATGACACTTGCGCATATTTATCACCATCCCCCAGCGGGATCCATGCAGGGCTCCCTCCGCAGGGATAGGCTCAGAGGCCTCAAGATTACGCCCAAGGAGCAGGTCTACACCAGGCCCCCCTCCTAGGCCGAGGAGTGAAGAGACCCCGGCTATCTTTAGGAATTCTCTTCTGTTGATGCCCATTTTTCGCTCTCCTTAGGTGTGTAATGACAGTCCCAGCAGTACGGATTTACATCTGCATACTGGTGACACTTGTCGCAAAACTGATCCTTGTTCGAGTGACATTTCATACATGTGTTTTGAAGGGATATGGTCATCTTTTTCCCTTCACTGTTCACATAGACTCTCTTGCCGTCCCTGAGGGCCCAGTCACGCCATTTGTTCAAAAGCTGCATGTGGGTCGACTTCATGTACTCCTTCGACTCGACACACTTTTGCCCCTTTGTAATGACTTTGGGCTCCGGCATAGGCGCCGCCTTTCCAGCATTATACCAGAAGGGAAATGTCATTAGGCCGGCGAAGATGATGAGCCCGATGATGATCTTTCCTGAATCATACATCGCTTTCGTCCTCCATTCCCTCTATGGGCTCCTGTCTCAGGTTCACAGTGCGCTTCTTTTCTCCCTTCATCACCAGCGCATTGCCCACCAACTCATGGACGCCATACACTGTGACGCCAGGCACCCAGTAATTCATTAATGTAGGCAGAGCAGCCCTATCAATAGCACAGATGCAGGACAGCGTATTTACTCCATACTTATCGTGCACATACTTAACTGCATTAGCTCTTGGGAGACCGCCCCGCATACGCATTTCCATGAATTCGTCGTTATTGAGTCCGGAACCACTTCCACAGCAGAAGGTCTTTTCCCTGATAGTGTTTTCAGGCATCTCATAGAACTCTTCCACCACATTTTTCAAGATATACCGTGGCTCATCTAAAAGCCCCATTGCCCTGGAAGGATTACATGAATCGTGATAAGTGACCTTCAACCCCCGGTTTCGGCTGGGATCAAGATTGAGCTTGCCATGTTTGATCAGGTCAGCCGTAAACTCAGTGATATGCACCATTTTGGTAGATGCTGCATTCTCAAATCTGGTTCCTGTGATGGGTGACACAGGTACCTCGAGAAAATCAGCGGGCCCGTTCATGGTGTCCATGTACTGGTTGACCACGCGCCACATATGCCCGCACTCACCACCAAGAATCCACTTTACACCAAGCCTCTTGGCCTCGGCGTATATCTTGGCGTTGAGCTTTTTCATATTTTCATTGGAGCTGAAGAGGCCAAAGTTACCACCCTCAGCGGCATAATAGCTCATTGTATAGTCAAGACCGATCTCATGGAAAAGCATGAGATACCCCATGAAGGTGTAGGTACCAGGATCAGCAAAAAAATCGCCAGACGGGGTGACAAACAGGACCTCTGCGCCCTTCTTGTTGAAAGGCACTTCTATTCTCACACCTGTGACCTCTTCAATATCGTCTACAAAGAAGTCTATCATGTCCTTGAGGGAATGGGGCTGAATTCCAATGTGGTTTCCAACCTTGAAACAGTTGGCGGCTGGCTCCAACACCCAGTTAATATTACAGCCCACGAGATTCAACATTTCCCTCGCAAGCATGGTGATCTCTGCAGTATCAATTCCGTAGGGACAGAACACAGAGCAGCGCCTACATTCACTACATTGATAGAAATAATAGAACCATTCTTTAAGGACATCTATGGTCAGTTCCCGTGCACCTGCCAGGCGACCTAACATCTTTCCTGACTTGGTAAACTCACCTTTATAAACGGAACGCATGAGCTCACCACGCAGAACAGGCATGTTTTTGGGATCGCCGGAGCCTATAAAATAGTGACACTTATCGGCACAGGCCCCACACCGGACACAGATATCCATGAACAGCTTCAGCGACCGGAAACGCTCCAACCTATCCTTAAAGCCGTCAAGGATTATCTCTTTCCAGTTTTCCGGAAGCTTCCAATCCTCGTCTGCCGGAGACCATTCCCTCGGATTGGGCATATCAAGAATTTCAAGGTTCTTTGGTTTGGCTGGATAACTCCAAGTTCCCGGCTTGAACTCCACAGGAGTATCCATCCACCACCTTTTGGGTGGCTTATGATCTATTTGAATTAGTTCGTTTGGTTTTGGTGTCTTAGCCATCTTTCCTAATCCTTATCTAACGGTATTCCTGCCTCAACCAATTTATCCCTATATTCGTTTTCCCATTCCTCATAGGTATGCAACTTCACCTTGGGATTCCAAGGATTTATGTGACGCTGCGCCCTGTTGTTATTGGCAAGGTTCCTGGTAGGGCTGAGAAAAACCCCTCCCAGATGCATGAGTTTACTGAAGGGGAAATAGGCGGCAAGGGTGCTAACAAGAAACAAGTGAATGTAGAAAATAGCGCCAATCCCCTCAGGAACCGTGGGATGGAAACTTGCCAACCCCACTGCCAGCGCTTTAACGCCTACTATATCAACGCGCACCAGGTAGCGCATAAGCATCCCGGTAACCGCTATAGCAAAAATGAGAAAAAGCGGAAAATAATCTGCCGGTAGAGATATGTACCGCACCTGAGGAATAATCACCCTGCGAAGAAAAAGGGCCGATACCCCTAGAAGAAGCATAAGGTCTGTAAGGTAAAGCGCAGGCGCCCCGATCTGAAACATACCATCGACCACATCGAGCGTATGCACGAAACCTGGAACCGGCAAAGAAAACAGCCTCAGATGCCTAATGAAAATTATGAAAAAGGACCAGTGAAAAATAAGACCTGACAGCCACAACCACTTGGTGGGTCCGTAAATAAGACTTGGGCCACTCCTCAGCTCTCCCTTAAGATTTCTGAATAATGACCTAAAGAATAGAACCTCAAGAATCATTCGCCCGACAACCTGGGTTGTAGTAAAAGGGTTATCCAACTTGTCGTGCTTAATCCATGAAAAGGACTTTTCCTGCCCACAAGTCGTTGGAATCCTGAAAGGCACTGGTGACTTACCCCAGTTAACCACCCTTGCGATAAACCCAACCAGGAAAATCGCGGCGGCCACGTAGGGAACAATCACACCAAACAAGTAGTTGAGATGTATCGCCGACACCCCTATCCATGCCAGCAACACCAGCCCGATGACTACACCTAATGGAAATAGTATCCTCATATCGACCTCGCTCCTCTAAAACTACATTACAGGCTCTGACTCCTGTTCAGGAGTTTCCACAATCAAATTTGCCTTTTTGAGTAGAAGGTACGCACTGCTCTTTACCTCCCTAACCCTCAACTCATAAAGCTTTTCTCGACACTCCGAGTAGATATTGAAGGCTATAAGGCCCATCTCATCAATACGTGCCTCGAAAAGCGAAAGAGCACCATACAAATTCTGGGACTCAACTCCCTTGCCAATAACTTCCCGGACAATATTCTTAAGATCGAATACAAATGCTATTGCTACAGCTGGCGAAAAATCCTGGACAGCCCTAATCCTAATTATTTTGTCCAGAAAGGCCTTTACACCCTCGTTACCATCTTCATGCACCAGTTCATGAAATACTGACTTCAATTCCTGCTTGATGGTATTTCCCACCGGATTAGCAAATGGATCTTTTTGGGTCTTCAGGAAATTGGCAGAATCAGCAGGGTAGGTTTCTAGCACACAGTCGAGCCACCTCTGCACAATGGCTGATTCATTTTCTTTTAAAAGCCCTTTAAGCTTTTCTATATCCTTAGCCATCGGCCTGAATCCCTCCCCTGAATTGTGATTCATTCAGTCTATAGACAAATTGTGTTTGTGTGTCAAGACACAAACGCTAAAATAGCTATTTATTAAAGCAGTAGGGAAGAGGGTGCCTTTCTCTCAAACCCCTGTGATTCGGGGCCTGTAGAACAGTCAACCGCTACAAGCCAATAGCGGTCAGAATTCAAGCTAATTTTTTTTCTACACTGTTTAGTCACCCAGTGGGAGTCCTCAACAAGATTATAAAAATAGGAATCTATACCAAAAAAACCATCTAAAAGATGTGTAATTTGATGAAGCAGCTTTGTTTCATACCCCTGAGCCATGGTTTTCAGATCAGACAGACTCCGAGCGCCTGTCTCTTTCAGCTCTGACAATAAGGAGTCAAGCACATTACGGTTTTCAAACATCCCCATCTCCAGCCTCTCCCAAAAAAGGGGATGAGAACCAGGTATGGAACGCTGGCCCAAAGGCTCGATGCTGTCATAGGATATGAGTTCATAAAGATCAAAAAATCGCAACACCTTCTTGGAACAAAATTCAAAGGTGTTACCTTCAACCAAGAATTCGTGGTAAAGATACATAATTATCCAAGATGTCCTTGAGCTGCAAAGATGTTGACATTCTCTGCTTGAAAAAACATCTTTACGGCAAACATGGTTTGTATTTATCAGGCCTTTACAAAACAATTCATTTAATAATATATCAGACAGCAAAAAAATGCTAAAATCACTTTTCTTATGAATGACTATTCAGGACGACAATACAATCAACGTAGAATCCCAAGTCTAACCATATCCGCCCTGAAAGGCGGTTCAGGCAAAACCTTGTTGACTCTAGGACTTGCCAGGTTATGGCAAAGAAAGGGTAAAAAACTCGTATCTTTTAAAAAAGGACCGGACTATATCGATGCCAAATGGCTTTCCAATGCCTCCGGCACCCCATGTTACAATCTTGACCCTTATCTGATGCCAAGAGCAGTCATTGAAAACAGTTTTGCGTATCGTGCGCAAGACTCTGACTTCGCAATCATCGAGGGCAACCGGGGGCTGTATGACGGGGTAGACATCGACGGCGCCTTCTCCACTGCCGAACTTGCAAAATGGCTGAATACCCCTGTCATTCTGGTAATAGATTGCACCAAGATGACCAGGACTGCCGCTGCCTTGGTACTGGGGTGCAAGGAACTCGACAGGGAAGTCCGAATAGCTGGCGTGGTGCTAAACCGCGTAGGGGGCCAAAGACATGAATCGGTACTGAGAAAGTCCATCGAAAAATATACAGGCATCCCTGTCATGGGCGCCCTGCCACGCATGAAAAAAGATCCTTTACCGATGAGACACCTGGGGGTAACCCCGTGCGAGGAACACCCGGATGTAGACAAGGCGCTTGATGAGTTAGCGGATTGGGTAGCCCAGCATGTGGATATAGACGGCCTGGAGGTCATGGCAAAGGAACTGGCTCCTTATGTCTGTTTACAACATCCTTCAGCAAAAAGGCCTCCTCGAACCAAAAGGGCCAGGATAGGCGTAATAAAAGACAGTGCTTTTCAATTCTATTATCCAGAAAATCTTGAGGCCCTGGAAAAAGCGGGTGGTGAAATAGTTTTCTTCAGCGCATTGAGTGATAATCACATTCCTGCAATTGATGGGCTATATATAGGGGGAGGATTTCCAGAGACACATGCTGCCCAACTGGCATCCAACACCTCACTCAAGACAGAGCTGAGAGATGCTGTTGAATCGGGACTCCCGGTTTATGCCGAGTGCGGTGGTCTCATGTATCTGGGAAGAAAAATTATATGGAAGAAGGAGTCCTTCCAAATGACCGGGGTCCTTGGTTGGGACTTCCTTCTCGAACGCAGGCCGGTAGGACATGGTTACAGCATCATAAAAACAGAAAAAGACACCCCTTTTTTCGCTCCAGACACTACCCTCAAGGGGCATGAGTTTCACTACTCCCGGCCAATACAAGTGGGGGGTCAAGACCCTGGTGAACTGTGCTGCACGGTAGTGAGAGGACATGGCTTTGACCGCAATAGGGAAGGCCTGGTTTACAAAAATGTATTTGGTACTTATACCCACATCCACGCACTTACCCTTCCCAAATGGGCAGACGGGATAGTTACTGCCGCAGAAAAATATCGTGAGCGCCAGACGCTTTGAATTTTGCGACAGCTAAATTCTTGTACAAGAAAGACTAACGGGGTACCCTAGGCCAAAACCTCAATAACCGGTGTGGAGTTTGCGATGGGATCAAAAGTAAAAGTAATTGTAACAACAGGTTATGGCACTAACTGCGAGCGTGAAATGGCTTATGCCTGCAAGACAGCCGGGGCTGACCAGGTAGACATAGTTCATCTTAGCGATATCTTGGATGGTTCAGTACGCCTGGATGATTATCATTTTCTCAATCTGCCTGGAGGATTCCTGGATGGTGACAACCTGGGAGCTGCCCAAGCCGGGGCACACAGACTCCGCACCGCCAGGATCAAGGACAGTGAAGAAAGACTCCTGGACCAACTGCTCGGCTTTGTAAAAAAAGGCGGGCTGGTACTTGGAGTTTGCAACGGATTTCAGCTTATGGTCAAGACCGGTCTCCTTCCTGGCCTTGATTCCAACTATGAGGACAGGGTCGTAAGTCTTACCTATAATGATTCTGGACGGTTTGAAGATAGATGGGTCACCCTCAAGGTAGATAGCAACTCCCCTTGCGTTTTCACCAAGGGAATAGACACCATCGAACTCCCGATAAGGCATGGAGAGGGGAAATTTGTCACATTGAACAAAGAAGTTCGGGACAGACTGGTTTCTGAACGTCTCATCGCAATGCAATACGTGTCCCCAAAAACAAAGGAGCCAACCCAGGAATACCCATTCAACCCAAACGGGTCCGAGCTTTCCATAGCAGGAATTTGCGATCCGACAGGAAGATTAATGGGTCTGATGCCACATCCAGAAGCCTTTCATCACAGAACAAACCATCCCAAGTGGACAAGACAGGAAATGGAAGAGGAAGGTGCTGGCCTGGCTCTATTCAAAAATGCTGTCAACTATATACGCGAAAATCTTTTATGATACCCTGTTTTCAGGTCAGGGATGCGAAAAAAAGGTTTTGCGTATGGCGGACTTGTCATTCATCTGCTTTGTATAAAAAGATGGGCCATTTCGCCCGAACGGAATTAGTGAGATGGAAAATGAATCTCTGGCCCAGGCATTAGTCAGGTTTTTCTTTTACCTGAGACGCTTTTTATTGGAATTTGCCATCTCTTTTATTGTACTCACCTTTATTTTATATTGGTTCTCTCCCCAAATACTCCGTTTCCTAGAAGGTCACCTCAATCAACGTCTTGTTTTTTTCGGGGTCACCGAACCGATTGTCTCGCTCTTGAAACTATCAGGATTCACTGCCCTTTTTCTAATGTGCCCCTGGCTGTTCCTAAGGATTTCCCAAGGTCTTTCCACCGTATTCGGCCTGAGCAGGTCATTCACCATCGGTTTTACCATAGTGGGCCTGATACTATTTTATTCAGGTGTGGCCTTTTGTTACCTATTCACTCTACCTTTTGGCATAAATTTTCTCCTGGGTTATCAATCCGAGCATCTGAAACCTGTCATTTCCATCGAAAGATTTGTGGATTTCATATCTTTTTTTCTTATGGGGTTTGGACTCATCTTTGAATTACCGCTCTTAATGACTGTTATGGCGAAACTACGGCTTTGCACCGCCAAGACCTTCAGTTCAAAAAGGCGCTATGCAATATTGATAATAGCTATAACCGCGGCAATGCTTACCCCTACGCCTGACGTAATAAACATGGCCCTCATGGGGATCCCACTATATCTTCTATTCGAAGCCGGAATTATATTTACAAAAATGGTCGCATCGGAATCGCCTTCTTGACAAGGAACATCCACTCCTTATAGTACAGGTTTCATTAAAATTTTTGGGCATGACTTCAGACGTCGTATCTCTTCCTCTGGACGCTAGGACATCCCGTACGATTTAAAAACAAATAAGATCATGCCGAGGCATTTGGTTTATCATACAGAAACATGAATAAAAAAAAGAAACCGCAAGATTTTGACATACTTCTGGATGACATACCCAGACAGGGTATTGAGGTGGTCTTTGAAGACATCGCTGACATCCTGGAAGATACTGAAGAGTGTCTACCGTCTGGACCGATCAAGGCACAAGCCAACCTGATCCGCTCGGATGGGAACATACGTCTTCGCGGAAAGATTTGGGGAAACATCATCATTGTCTGCCACCGGTGCCTTGAAACTTTCTCAAAAAATATAGACAGAAAATTCTTCTATATGTTGATTCCGGACGACAAGATCCGGTTAAGAGCGGAAATAAATCTCAAGGGTGAAGACATGGAAACCCTTTTTTACAAAGGAGACACAATAAGGCTAGGAGACATCTTCAGGGAGCAGATATTACTTCAGCTTCCGATACAGGCGCTATGTAGAACTGATTGCAAGGGAATATGTGCGGGTTGTGGTGCAAGCCTCAACAAGGAGCCATGTGTCTGCCAGGAAGAGACATATCCATCTGCCTTTTCCGTATTGAAAAGACTAAAAAAAAGTAACGGCATGTAATTTTACTTAATATGTAGCACTTTAGTTCACCTAAACAATACCCTTCATGTGAATTCAACATAAAAGAGGAGTTGACTAAGAAAGAAGAAAAGCGTAAATGGCTTTGATAAAAACTTTTTATTAATAAATCACGCTGTCGTGGCGTAACAGGTAAAAAAATAATTATTCTGGAGGTATATAAAAATGGCTGTACCCAAGAGAAAAGTATCAAGGGCTAGAAGAGGGAAAAGACGGGCCCATGATGCCCTTAAAGCCCCAAGTCTTTCATCGTGTCCCCAGTGCACGGAACCTAAGATGCCGCACAGGGTTTGCCCTCAATGTGGGACATACCGCGGCAAACTTTTCACTGAAAAGGATGAATTCGCCTAGAGTATGCCCGTAGCCCTCGACGCAATGGGAGGTGATCACGGGCCATCGGTGCTGGTCGAAGGAGCTGTTGCCGCAGTCAAAGATCTTGGCATTGCAGTAACCTTGGTCGGCAAGGAAGATATACTTAAGGAGGAATTAAGCCGCCTTAATGCAAAAGATCTTCCCATAGCCATATACCCAGCCTCCCAAGTAGTAGAAATGGAGGAGTCCCCTGCGGATTCTATCAGGAGAAAAAAGGACTCTACTATACGGGTAGCCTTTGAACTGGTGCGACAGGGAAAGGCCAGTGCGGTGGTAAGCGCAGGCAACTCTGGAGCAACCCTTGCTACTGCTATGGTCACTCTAGGCAGGATCAAGGGAGTAAGGCCTGCAATCGCCACTCTTATGCCCACCCTTAAAAAACCTGTGGTGATGATAGATGTAGGTGCCAATGTCGACTGTAAACCACATCACCTTCTGCAATTCGGCACCATGGGTTCTACCTTTTCCAGGGAGTTGCTCGGAAACTCGTCACCCAGGGTAGGACTTCTCTCGATTGGTGAAGAGGATTCCAAGGGCAATCTGCAGGTGAAAAGGGCTTATGACCTGTTTATGTCCAGCAACCTAAACTTCGTAGGTAACGTAGAAGGAAGGGACATATTTAAGGGTGAAGTGGACGTAGTTGTATGCGACGGCTTTGTTGGAAATATATGCCTTAAGCTAAGCGAAGGGCTCGCGGAATCCATACTCACCATGCTCAAAAGTGAAATAGAGGGCAGCCTTATGGCAAGCCTGGGTTATATATTAGCCCGTTCTGCCTTTAAACGATTCAGAAAGCGAGTAGACTATTCAGAATATGGGGGAGCGCCTCTCTTGGGCATCCAGGGAGTAGCGATCATCTGTCATGGGAGATCAGATCCCCGCGCGGTAAAAAATGCCATAAGGGTTGCCCATGAGCTGGCCAAGGCGGACTTGGCCTCTCAGCTTTCCCAATCCTTATCAGACAGGAAAAAAGTGTTGACTGTAGCTAGTTAATTTTCGAGTTTGCATTATGCCCATTAGAAGTATCATAATAGGGACAGGATCCCATGTTCCTGAAAAGGTCCTTACTAACGCGGACCTGGAAAAGACGGTCAATACAACTGACCGGTGGATTACGACTCGTACTGGAATAAAGGAACGCCGCATCGCGTCGGACACGGAAACCAATTCCTATCTCGCGTCGTGTGCCGCCAAAAAGGCTTTAGAGATGGCGGACGTACGTCCTCAGGAACTGGATCTCATCATTGTGGGAACCATAACCCCTGACATGATCATGCCTTCTGTTGCATGTCTTGTCCAAAAGGAAATAGGCGCATCCAAGGCAGGGGCATTTGACCTTTCTGCAACATGTTCCGGGTTTCTTTACGGACTTTCCATAGCCGACAAGTTCATTCGTGACAACCGCAGAATGAAGATACTGGTTATAGGAAGCGAGATACTATCAAGACGCACAAACTGGAATGACCGTAGTACCTGCGTGCTTTTTGGAGATGGCGCAGGGGCGGCCGTGCTAACCGGAACCAGAGAGGAAAAAGGCATTCTTTCAACCCACCTTCATGCTGACGGGACCCTTTGGGAATTATTGACAATACGCGGTCTGGGCACAGCTTATCCCTTAACAGAAGAGACCTTCCAACAGGGGCTACAGTATATCCAAATGCAAGGGAAAGATGTCTTCAAACATGCAGTAAGGGCACTGGAATCCGCAGCTTGGGAGGCACTGAAGGCCAACGGTCTAACCGGTGATGAAATCGATCTTCTCATCCCGCATCAGGCCAATGTACGAATCATTGATTACATAAGGGAAAGGCTAGGATTGCCACAAGACAAGGTCTTTATCAATATCAATAAGTATGGTAATACCTCGGCGGCAAGTATACCTATTGCCCTTGACGAGGCAAATCGACAAGGGCGTCTCACCCCAGGGATGAAGCTCCTGATGGTGGCCTTTGGTGGAGGGTTTACCTGGGGATCGTTGGTTATGAAGTGGTAGTGAAAGCTGTCTCTTTCAAGGAGAGAAAGGACTTTTATGGCTAAGGTAAATTACTTCCTCACGGACGAACAGCAGATGATCGTAGATCTGGCTCGCCAGATTACAGAGGATAAAATAATACCCGTGCGTGCGGAACTCGACGAAAAAGAAGAGTTTCCCTGGGATATAGTCAAAGACTTGGCTCAAGCAGACCTTTTCGGACTTTTTGTCCCTGAACAGTATGGCGGTTTAGGCGGAGGATGCTTTGAGACCTGTCTAGCTGTAGAACAAATGGCATATGGATGCATAGCGGTAACAACTACCTATGCTGCCAGTGCCCTCGGTGGTTACCCAATAATATTGTTCGGCACAGAAGAACAGAAGTCCAAATATCTGCCACCAATTGCCTCTGGCGAAAAATTGGCGGCCTTTGGCCTTACTGAGGTCACCGCGGGAAGTGATGCTGCAGGGATACAGACGACGGCGGTGGAAGATGGGGACTACTGGGTCCTAAACGGGACTAAACAGTGGATAACCAGCGGAGGAGAGGCGGAAATATACACTATTATCGCCATGACGGACCGCCACAAAGGAGCCCGCGGGGCTACTGCCTTCATAGTAGAAAAGGGAGACAAAGGCTTCAGTTTCGGCAAAAAAGAGCACAAAATGGGACTCAGGGCCTCCTCTACCAGTGAGCTTATTTTTAACGACTGCCGAATACCCAAGGATCGAATGTTGGGAAGAAGGGGCCAGGGTTTCATCATAGCAATGAGGACCCTGGATCTAGCCCGCCCTGGGATCGGCGCGATGGCGGTTGGACTTTCCCAGGCCGCACTGGACGAATCAGTAAAATATGCCAAGCAAAGAGTGCAATTCGGCCAAACGATCATATCGTTTCAGGCAATTCAACACATGCTGGCAGACATGGCTACGGAAATAGAGGCATCAAGGGCGCTTGTATATGCCATTGCCCGCACCATAGACTCAGGCGCAAAAGATTTCGGAAAACTTTCCGCCATGGCAAAACTGTTCCCAACCGATGTTGCCATGAAGGTCACCACCGACGCGGTTCAGATATTGGGTGGATACGGTTACATGAAGGACTATCCTGTGGAAAAGATGATGAGGGATGCCAAAGTCCTTCAGATCTATGAAGGGACAAACCAGATACAGAGAAATGTTATTGGAAAGGCCCTCAACAAAGAGTATTCCTAGTTAGCCATGAAGATAGTCGTTTGCATAAAGCAAGTCCCTGACGCCAAGACCGTACGCTTCGACAGGGAAAAGGGTACCCTGATAAGGGAAGGTGTAGAAGCAGTAATAAATCCCTATGATCTTCACGCATTGGAGGCCGCCCTTACACTCAAGGACAGTGTGGGAGGAGAGGTAACAGTCATCACCATGGGTCCCCCTCCGGCAGAGACGGCCCTCAGAGACACCGTATCCCTTGGGGCGGATAAAACAGTTCTCCTTTGTGACAGGGCTTTCGCAGGATCTGACACCTTGGCTACCACGTATGTACTTGCCAAGGCGATTGAAAAAATAGGTCCGGTTGACCTTGTCTTGTGTGGAAAACTTACCACAGATGGAGATACCGCCCAAGTTGGTCCCGGGCTTGCTGAAAGACTCGGCCTGCCCTATGTGACCTGTGTTGGCGAATTGTCACTGACAGAAAACGGGACCACGCTGAGGGCCAAAAGGGTGTTTGAGGATCGCTTTGACATCGTTGAAGTGAAACTGCCAGCACTTTTGACTGTTCTTTCCACACTCAATAATGTAAGGGTACCATCTCTTAAGGGTAAAATGAGGGCAAAAAAGGCGGAAGTTCCCGTCTGGAGTGCCGACGACCTGGGGGTCGAGAAGGATAAGATAGGTCTGTCTGGTTCTCCAACAAAGGTATCTGAGACATGGGTTCCTTCCTTTAAGACCAAGAAGGAGCTGTTGACAGGCCCTGCGAAAGAGCAGGTTGAAAAGTTGGTTACGATATTCAAGCAGGCAGGAATCATTTAAATGCAGGAAAAAGGCCGAAATCATAACTCTCTGGATTTATGGCGCGGAATATGGGTGGTGGCCGAACTTGACAAGGCTGGAGATCCGGCGCATGTCACCCTTGAGCTCCTTTCAAAGGCCAGGGAGATGGCGGAAAAGATCGAAGTACAGGTCACGTCGGTCCTAATGGGCTACAACGTATCAGGCTTGGCCCAAAGGCTTATAGCCTATGGAGCGGACCGAGTACTCGTTGTTGATCATCCGGAACTGGCTTCATTTACAGATGAAGTCTATGGCAAGGTTCTCAGCGAGCTGGCGCTTAAGGAACGGCCTGAAATCATTCTTGCTGGAGCCACCGATCAAAGCCGCTCGTTCATTCCCATGGTAGCCACAAGGCTTGAGACCGGCCTCACAGCGAACTGTATGGAACTGGATATAAGGCCTGAAGACAGGCTTCTTTTGCCTACAAGGCCAGCCTATGGTGGAAACCTCATGGCCACCATCACCTGTCCTGATCACAGGCCGCAGATGGCTACAGTAAAACCGCACGTGATCAAGATCGGAGAACCAGATTTTCAGCGTGACGGTGAAATAGTTGCGGTGACTCCTTCTAAAGAGGCCCTGGAGCATAGGGTAAAGGTTGTAGAATCCAAGCCTCTAGAGATGGAGGGTCCTGATTTAAGGCAGGCTGAAGTGATAGTAGCGGCTGGAAGAGGAATCCAGAAGAAAGAAAACCTTGCCTTGGTGAAAGAACTGGCAGAACTTTTAGGGGGAGCGGTTGGCGCTACACGCCCCGTGACAGATGAGGGCTGGCTCCCTGAATATACCCAGATAGGTCAGACAGGAGTCACTGTCTCTCCAAAACTATATATAGGATGTGGTATTTCCGGGGCCGCACCCCATACCGTGGGGATACAGGGATCTGAAATCATTGTTGCCATAAACAAGGACCCTGATGCCCCTATCTTCGACATGGCAACCTATGGTCTGGTAGGCGATCTCAATGAAATATTGCCTCTTTTGATAAAACGTATCAAGGAGGTTAAAAATCTAGAGAAGACCTGATAAGGCAATATGAATTTACTTCTCGGCTATAAAAATAGCCATTAGTATGGACGACTCGGCCGGCCACGGCAATATTTTGAAAAAGATGATCATGCTCCTATGGAGCATACTTTAAAGTTTGAGAGGCAGGCATGTGCTGTGAAAAAAAACTTGAGGGCAAAGTAGCTATTGTTACGGGTGGCTCAAGAGGCATTGGAAGGGCAATCTGTTTAACACTGGCAGCACAGGGAGCGCATATTTTTGTAAACTACACGAGCAGGGAAGATGCAGCCAAGGAAGTAGTAGATTCCATTTTGGCAAAAGGGGGCAAAGCAACCCTGCTCCCCTTTGATGTGTCTGACAGGGAGGCTGCCTCTAAGGCCATCCAGGAAGCAATAAAAGAGGCAGGCACAGTCCATATATTGGTGAACAATGCGGGAATTACCAGGGACAATCTTCTTGCCAGGATGAAGGAAGAGGATTGGGACAAGGTTCTATCCATTAATCTCAAGGGTGCCTTTAACTGTACCCAGGCTGTTCTCAGAAGCATGATGAAAAACAGGTGGGGACGGATCATCAATATAGGTTCCGTAGTTGGCACCATGGGAAATCCCGGTCAGGCTAATTATGCCGCGGCGAAAGCAGGACTTGCCGGCTTCACCAAGTCAGTGGCACGTGAAGTGGCCTCAAGAAATATAACCGCCAACGTGATAGCTCCGGGCTTCATAGAAACAGATATGACTGCGAAATTATCGGACTCCCTGAAAGAGCAGCTCCTTCGACAGATACCAGCCGGCAGGATGGGAGTTCCGGAAGATATCGCAGAAGCAGTATCATTCTTGGCCTCTGAGGGGGCCTCTTATATTACAGGACATGTTCTTCACATAAATGGGGGACTAATTTGTGATTAAAAAATTACTCGCGCCTTAAGGGATAGCCCCTTAGGGCCAGCAGTATTTTCAGGAGGATTGACATGAGTGTTGAAGAAAAGATGGTAGAAATTATCGCCAGCCAGTTGAGTGTAGACAAGGAGAAAGTTGTACCAAGCGCATCCTTTGTGGATGATCTCGGTGCGGATTCCTTGGATCTGGTCGAATTGGTTATGGCAATGGAAGAGGAGTACGGTCTTGAGATTGCTGATGAGGATGCTGAGAAGATGCAGACCGTACAGGATGCAATCAATTATGTTAAGGAACATGCAGGATAACTGAAACAGTTATTGCAAACCTTGAACTTTTGAACCTCCCAGGTCTTTTTTGGCGAGTTGATACAACTTTTTCACTGGGAGAATAAGGTTCCTAGTTGAGCGAGACATGACTAAAGCAAAAGAGAGGCGCAGGGTAGTTGTAACCGGAATGGGCCTTCTCTGCCCCACAGGAATAGGGGTTGAGGCCAGCTGGGAGAATATAATCTCAGGCAAGTCTGGAATAGGCCCAGTAACCCGGTTTGATGTCAGCGGATATCCTTCCCGTATAGCTGGAGAGGTAAAGGACTTTCACCCTGAGGAATTCATGCCGCAAAAACTGGTGAAGCGCTTGGATCCTTTTGTACGGCTTGCGATTGCAGCAGCGCGCATGGCCCTTGAGGACTCAGGGTTAAAAATTAACGAGAAAAATGCTGATCGGGTGGGAGTGATCACTGGCTGCGGTCTAGGCGGCCTTGGTTCTATAGAGCACTACAGAGATGTTCTTGTCAACCGGGGTCCACGAAGGGTAAGTCCCTTCTTCATTCCCATGGCCATTCCCAATATGGCCTCCGGACAGATTTCCATCATGTTCGGGGCCAAGGGTCCTAATACCGTGGTTTGCACGGCATGCGCGGCAGGGACCCATGGCATAGGGGATGCTTTCAAGGCAATCCAGCGGGGGGATGCCGATGTCATGATAACCGGTGGTACGGAGTCCGTCATAACCCCTCTGGCCCTGGCCGGCTTTTCAGCCTTAAAGGCCCTTTCCACGAGAAATGACGAGCCTGAGAAGGCTTCGCGACCTTTTGACAAGGCGCGTGACGGCTTTGTGATCGGAGAAGGCTCAGGTATGCTGATCATCGAGGAACTCAATCACGCCTTGGACAGGGGCGCCAATATCCTCGCAGAGATAATAGGATATGGTCTCACTGGAGACGCGTATCACATGACCGCCCCTCCCGAGGACGGGGAAGGAGCTGCCCGCTGCATGCAGATGGCCCTTGATGATGCGGGTATCTCTCCTGCGGATGTAGACTATATAAATGCCCACGGAACCAGCACTCCGCTTAACGACCTTTGTGAAACCAGGGCCATCAAGAGTGTGTTCAAGGAACACGCAAAAAACATTGCGATTAGCTCAACCAAATCCATGACGGGCCATATGCTGGGCGGGGCAGGCGGTGTGGAGGCGGTATTCTGCATTAAAAGCATACAGGATGGAATTATTCCGCCTACTGTCAACCTGGATGAACCTGATCCTGATTGTGACCTTGACTATGTGCCCAACAAGGCCAGAAAAAAGGATATCAATGTGGTAATGTCGAATTCCTTTGGCTTCGGCGGTACCAATGCAGTTCTCATCTTCCAAAAATATAATGGAGCATAAGCTGATGAAGATTGCCATAGGAGCTGACCACGGCGGTTTTGATCTAAAGGAAATAATACGCCCTCTTTTAGAAGAGCTTGGACATGAAGTCCAGGATGTTGGATGCTTTTCGAGTGACCCGGTAGACTATCCGGTACTGGCAAAAGAAGTGACCTCTCTCGTGGCATCAGGAGAATGCGAGCGGGGAATCCTCATTTGCGGTACTGGGATAGGAATGGCAATTACCGCCAACAGGTATCCAGGTATAAGGGCAGCCCTGTGTCATGAACTATATACCGCCAGGATGAGCCGGGAGCATAACAACGCAAACATTTTGTGTCTGGGAGCAAGGGTCATAGGGTCAGGGCTTGCATCAGAAATGGTAAAGGTATGGCTGGAGACCCCTTTTGCAGGCGGGCGTCATGATCGAAGGATCCAACTTATCGATGCTGAAAGCTGTTAAAATTTAGGAGACGAGAGAAGTGTTTCATCTTGATCGTACAGATCCAGAGGTTTTCAAGACCCTAAAGGCAGAAATAGATCGCCAAACTGGCCAGCTGGAAATGATCGCATCTGAAAATTTTACAAGCGAAGCGGTCATGGAAGCAGAGGGCAGCGCCTTCATGAACAAATATGCAGAGGGCTATCCAGGAAGACGTTATTATGGTGGCTGCGAAAACATGGACATAATAGAGCAGCTCGCCATCGACAGGCTGAACCTGCTTTTCGGCTCAGAGTATGCCAATGTGCAACCTCACTCCGGCAGTCAGGCCAATATGGCTGTCTATTTCGCCGCTCTCAATCCAGGGGATACCATTCTTTCAATGGATCTCGCCCACGGAGGACACCTGTCCCACGGGGCAAAAGTAAGCTTTTCGGGCCGTCTTTACAACGTGGTCAGCTATGGGGTTTCCAGAGAGACAGAAACCATCGACTATGATCAGGTCGCAGAACTTGCTCGCACCCATAGACCCAAAATAATCGTAGCAGGTGCCAGCGCCTATCCCAGGACTATAGATTTTTTCACCTTCAGGATGATTGCAGACGAAGTGGGTGCCTATCTGATGGTTGACATGGCACATATAGCTGGCCTGGTTGCTGCGGGAATACACCCTTCACCAGTAGGAATAGCTGACTTCGTTACCTCTACGACCCACAAAACCTTGAGAGGGCCGAGAGGCGGATTCATCCTCTCCGGGGAAAAATATGCTCGCCTCCTGGACAGCCAGATATTTCCTGGAATCCAGGGAGGACCTCTTATGCATGTCATAGCTGCAAAGGCGGTTGCCTTTAAAGAGGCCTTGGCGGACGAGTTCAAGACCTATCAGCAACGGATTGTAGCTAACGCAAAAATCCTGTCGAATGTCTTAAAGGATGGGGGATTCCGGCTGGTTTCCGGCGGCACGGACAATCATCTTATTCTGGTTGACCTTACCAACAAAAAACTCACTGGAGCCCAGGCAGAATCCCTACTGGAACTGGCTGGCATAACTGTCAACAAGAACGCCATTCCCTTTGATCCCAACCCCCCCAAGATTACGAGTGGCATAAGGATAGGTACCCCGGCAGTAACCACCAGGGGCTTGGGTGAAAAAGAAATGGAAGAAATAGGTGGTTTTATCACCGAACTGTTGAACAACCCTGACGACGATAAGCTGGTAAGAAATATTAGAATGAAAGTGAAGGAAATCTGTGACCGTTTTCCCCTGTATGCCGACCGCCTGGCCCAGTATGAGGCTTGTCTCAAGGAAGCAGGGGATCTATGATCCTAGAATTTTGGCCAGATCATGACAAATCTGAAACCAGATAGCCGTCCCACATGGGACTCCTACTTCATGGCCATAACATCGCTAGTGGCCCAGCGAAGCACCTGTTTGAGGCGAAAGGTAGGGGCCATACTGGTAAAAGACAAACGGATTCTTGCCACAGGATATAACGGCGCGCCAACAGGTCTTAGTCACTGCCTCGAAATAGGATGTTTGAGGGAAAAGCTACGTGTACCCTCTGGCGAAAGACACGAGCTTTGCCGGGGGCTACACGCTGAGCAAAATGTGCTCATCCAGGCCGCTTATCATGGAATTTCTGTGGCGGGCGCGGTTCTTTACTGCACTAACCTTCCCTGTGTAATATGCACAAAAATGCTTATAAATGCAGGAATTCGTACCATCTTCTATGCTGAAGGGTATGCAGATGAGCTGTCGCGTGATATGTTGCAAGAGGCGGGGATTGAGCTAATAAAAATAAATTCATCATCTTCTTGTGTCACCAATCCCTTGTAATTTTTATTTTAGGTAGGGCCTCATTCCCTTTTTTTAATTCCCTTCACACATGACAGGAAAGTGACGGAGCTATGAAGTGCCCCTTTTGTAATCAATCTGAAAGCAAGGTGGTTGATTCCAGATCAAGCAGGGATGGCAGGGCCATCAGGAGACGCAGAGAATGTCTGGCCTGCAGGGAACGATTCACGACCTATGAAAGGATAGAGGAATTTACTCCCATGGTTGTCAAAAAAGATGGGAGCAGAGAACCCCTGGACAGAAAAAAAATCATAGACGGCATCCTTAAGGCGTGCGAAAAGCGTCCTATCAGTATGGACCAAGTGGAATCTTTTGTCAGCGCCCTTGAAAAAGAGATTCAGGATAAAGGGGAAAGAGAAGTAGAGAGCCGTTTTCTTGGAGAAAAGGTAATGGCCCAGCTAAAGAAGTGGGATGACGTGGCCTATGTGAGATTTGCGTCTGTTTACAAACAGTTTAAGGATCTGAATGAATTCATGGCCCAACTACAGGAACTTCTCAATGACGAAAAGGCTTCCAATACTCAGAAGATGTAACCATGTGGTCTACCGAGGATAAGAAATATATGCGCAGGGCCATTATGCTGGCCCGCAAAGGGCTTGGCCGTACAGCGCCCAATCCGGCGGTAGGCGCTGTAGTTGTCAGGCAAGGCAATATCGTAGGGGAAGGATTTCACAAAAAGGCCGGCACACCCCATGCTGAGGTCCATGCCCTTGATATGGCAGGTGAGGCGGCGAGAGGTGGTACCATCTACGTAACCCTTGAACCGTGCAATCACACCGGCCGAACCCCTCCATGCACCCAGGCGATTCTCAAAGCAGGTATAACGGAAGTGGTAATCGGGGCAATGGATCCTAATCCACGAGTTGAAGGCGGGGGTGCTGAATTTCTGAGATCCCAGGGGATAAAGGTAAGAACAGGATGTCTTGAAGAGGAGTCCAGACAGATTATAGCTCCTTTTGCAAAACACCTCATTACTGGGCTTCCATGGGTACGTGCCAAGGCAGCTTCCAGTCTTGACGGAAAAATCGCCACCAGTACAGGAAACTCCAAGTGGATAACCAATGAAAGGGCTAGAATCTTCGGTCATGGCCTGAGGGATGTCAGTGACGCCATACTTGTTGGTAAAAAAACCGTAGTCGCAGACGACCCCAGACTGACCTGCAGATTAAAGAAAAAAGAAACCAGGGATCCAGCAAGGATCATCCTGGACAGCGAGCTGTCCACCTCGCTCAACAGCAGACTATTCCATCTTGACTCGTCGGCCCCAACCATCTTCATAGGGGTGGAGGGTAGGTGTTCCGGTTCCAGAATCAGGGAATTCAAAGACGCTGGCGCGGACGTCTGGCTGACAAGGCCTGGTCAGGATGGCAGGGTAGATTTACCTGAGGCCCTTAAAAGAATTGGTGACTTCGGTATACAATCACTCCTTGTGGAGGGTGGCGCAGAGGTCCACGGATCCTTTTTCGATCACAACCTGGTGGATGAACTCTTTTTCTTTTTCGCTCCCATCATTATAGGCGGTAGCAAATCTCCATCTCCTATAGGAGGTAGGGGAGCCACCCTTATAAAAAACGCTCCGCGGCTAAACTCTCATAAGATGAAACGATTTGGAGACAACTGGCTTGTTCACGGCATTTTGACAGACCTTGACGACCTTTGGAGGATGGGCAGATGTTCACAGGGATAATACAGGGCCTTGGCACCATTCAAGACATAAAGTCCAAAGGACAAGGACTCATAATGGGCATAGCCCCAGACTTTACACTTGATGAGCCAGAAGAGGGTGAGTCCATAGCAGTTAATGGAGTATGTCTCACTGCCACGACCATCACGAGGAATTATTTTTCGGTGGATGTCTCTCCTGAATCCCTCTCAAGGACAACCCTTGGGACCCTTTCTCCCGGAAGCAGGGTGAACCTTGAAAGGGCCCTCAGGCTTTCTGACCGACTAGGCGGTCATTTGGTAAGCGGCCACATAGACGGAGTGGGAGAAATTGTTGAACGAAAATCACTTAGTCAATTTACCTTGTTTTCCATTGCAATCCCTGAAAACCTGGACAGATACCTCATCGAAAAGGGATCTGTAGCAGTGGACGGGATCAGCCTTACAGTAAACAGTTGCGAAAAAGGCCGTTTTTCCGTGGCTGTTATACCACACAGTGCAAAATTGACGACAATGGGATTCAGAAAGGTCGGAGACAAAGTCAATATTGAGGTGGATTTAATAGGGAAGTATATTGAAAAATTGCTTTCAACAGGACGGACAGAAAAAAATTCCGCATCCAAAACAGATACTATAAATGCGGAATTCCTGGCCCGTCATGGATTTTTATGAGAGCTGAGTAAAAAGCTTTTAACATCAGGGAACACAAAAGAGCGAGGTTTAGGCCCATGCCATTAGCATCAATAGAAGAGGCTATAGAGGATATACGAAAAGGTAAAATGATCATCCTTGTTGACGATGAGGACAGGGAAAATGAGGGTGATCTGACAATGGCAGCGGAGAAGGTGACGCCAGAGGCCATAAATTTCATGGCGAAATACGGCAGGGGTCTCATCTGCTTGACCCTTACCGAAGAGCATGTTGAAAGGCTTCAACTTCCCATGATGGTGTCGAGAAACACCTCTCGGTATGGGACGGCATTTACCGTCTCCATAGAGGCCAAACGGGGTGTCACCACGGGAATTTCCGCCCATGACAGGGCGACTACCATCCTGACCGCAATAGATGACACCACAACTCCCGATGACATTGCAATGCCAGGCCACGTCTTTCCTCTAAGGGCCAGAAATGGGGGTGTGCTGGTCAGAGCAGGACAGACCGAGGGCTCCGTTGATCTTGCCAGGCTCGCAGGGCTCAAGCCAGCAGGCGTTATATGCGAGATAATGAAAGATGACGGTACCATGGCACGCATGCCGGATCTGGAGAAATTCTCCAAGGAGCACGGTATTAAGATCGTAACCATAGCGGATCTCATTGCATACCGGCTTAAGACCGAAAGCTTCGTAAAAAGGGAAGTGGAAACAAGGCTCCCTTCCAGGTTTGGGGGAGAATGGAAGCTTATAGCATACAGCAGCCTGCTTGATCCCAATGAACATCTCGCCCTTGTATATGGCGATACAAATATAGATGCAGAGGAGCCTGTGCTTGTAAGGGTCCACTCCGAATGTTTTACAGGAGATGTGCTTGGATCCTTAAGATGTGACTGTGGACCACAGCTTCACAGGGCCATGAACCAGATTGCGAAAGAGGGGCGCGGGGTACTCCTGTACATGAGACAAGAGGGCAGGGGTATCGGACTTCTCAATAAACTGAGAGCCTATTGTCTTCAGGATCAAGGAAAAGATACCGTAGAGGCCAATTATGAACTGGGATTTCAAGCTGATCTCAGAGACTATGGTATAGGAGCCCAGATCTTGAGAGATTTGGGGATCAGAAAAATGCGGCTCATGACCAACAATCCCAAAAAAATAGTGGGGTTAGAGGGATATGGACTTCAGGTAGTGAAACGTGTACCAATAGAAATCCCTCCCCATGAAGAAAATATAAACTATCTTAAATGCAAGCGGGAGAAGATGGGTCATTTGCTTCAACTTGATAAAAAGCAATAAACTATCTAGTGAGGCTTCAGAAAAACAATATTTTTGCCCATAGCAGAGAAAAACATACCTTAGTATGGTCGGCTACATTAAAGTAGCGTATGAGCAACGACGAGCCTGCTATCGGGCCAGAGAGAATGTTCTTCAGATGAACAATTGAGGAGTTAAAGGTTATGCCTAAGACTTTTGAAGGCCATTTAAAGGCCGATGGATTAAAAGTAGGAATTGTAGTAGGCCGTTTTAACGAATTTATTTCCCAGAAACTTCTGGGTGGAGCCATGGACGCCCTTATAAGGCACGGGGCTGACCAGGAAATGGTTGAGGTGGCCTGGGTGCCGGGTGCCTTTGAAATACCCCTGGCTGCTAAACAAATGGTAAAGAGCGGCCGTTATGATTGCGTCATATGTCTGGGCTGCATAATAAGAGGGGCAACACCTCACTTCGACTACGTAGCCGCTGAATCCTCCAAGGGCATAGCACAGGTGGCCCTTCAGTCCGACTGTCCGGTGGCCTTTGGTGTGTTAACCACAGATACCATAGAACAGGCCATAGAGAGGGCAGGGACAAAGGCCGGTAACAAAGGCTGGGATGCGGCTCTTGCTGCCGTGGAAATGGCAAATCTTTTCAAGTCACTTAAACAGTGAACCTTCATGCAACCCCGTATTTCGGAGCCGCGTCCCGAGTCAATGAAAACAACACCCTTTTGGGGAGAGGTACCTTCACGAAAAAATGTCTAAAAGAAGAAAGGGTAGGGAGATAGCCCTTAAAATACTGTACCAAAATGAATGGCAAACAGTGAATGACCTTGCCTCTGCTCTCAAGGACTTTGCTGAACACCTTTCTCCCAGGCCAATACCAGAGGACGATCCTTCTTTGTCCTTCGCAAAGTATCTCCTTGAAGGCGTTCTTAAAAAAAAAGAAACGCTGGACAGCCTTCTAAAACGCTATACCACCAAGTGGAGGCTGGACAGGATGGCAAGTGTGGACAGGAATATTTTAAGACTAGGGGCCTATGAACTTTGTTACTGCCCTGACATACCGCCCAAGGTAGCAATAAATGAGGCCGTGGAACTGGCAAAAAATTTTGGCTCCGAAGAATCCAGTGGTTTTGTAAACGGGATACTAGACGCCATATACAGGGCACAAAAAAAAGAGGGAGATTCACAATAAGGTAAGCCATGCGATACGATTTCGAGTCGATAGAAAAAAAACAGCAAGAAAAGTGGATTAAAAACAACCTCTTTGAAGCCAAGGACGAAAGTTCACAACCCAGGTATTACGTCCTGGAGATGTTTCCTTATCCTTCTGGCCGAATCCATATGGGCCATGTGCGCAATTACACAATAGGCGATGTCATTGCCCGGTATAAAAGGATGAAGGGCTTTAATGTTCTCCATCCAATGGGATGGGATGCCTTTGGGATGCCAGCTGAAAATGCGGCCATAAAACACAAAACCCATCCAGCAAAATGGACATATGAAAACATAGATTATATGCGCACCCAGCTCAAAAGGCTCGGGCTTTCCTATGACTGGGACAGGGAAATCGCCACCTGTGACCCGGAATATTACCGTTGGGAGCAGCTCTTTTTCATAGAGATGTATGAAAAAGGCCTTGTCTACCGAAAAAAATCTAGGGTGAACTGGTGCGAGACGTGCCAGACAGTTTTGGCCAATGAACAGGTGGAGGAAGGCAAGTGCTGGCGCTGCGACATGGAGGTACAGGAAAAAGAGCTTGACGGATGGTTCTTCCGCATAACCAGCTATGCAGATGAACTCCTTCAAGGGCTTGAAACCCTCAAGGGCTGGCCAGAAAAGGTCCTGGTCATGCAGCGCAACTGGATTGGAAGGAGCGTTGGCGCATCGATAAACTTTCCTCTCAAGAATGGCAAAGGTGCCATCGAAATCTTCACCACCCGCCCTGACACCCTTTTCGGGGTCACCTTCATGAGTCTTTCCCCTGAACATCCTCTAGCCCTTGAACTGGCAAAAGGAACCGACCAGGAAGCTGAGGTAAGGGACTTTATCGAACGCTGGTCAAAAATTCCTACCAGGGAGCGCCAGATGGCAGAAGCCAGGGAAAAGGAAGGCGTTTTCACCGGGGCCTATGCTGTTCACCCTCTGACAGGAGAGTCAGTTCCCATATATCTGGCAAACTTTGTCCTGATGGAATACGGAACCGGGGCTGTAATGGCAGTTCCTGCCCACGACCAAAGGGATTTTGAATTTGCCAGGAAATATTCAATCCCCATAAAGATTGTCATCCAGCCAGAAGGGGAAAACATTGACCCCAACGAAATGACTGAGGCCTGGGAAGGGCCTGGAAAATTAATAAATTCCGGAGATTTTAACGGGCTGGGTAATGAGGAGGCCAAGGAGGCCATAGTGGACTACCTTGCCACCAGGGAACTGGGCAAGAAAACAGTAAGCTACCGCTTGAGGGACTGGGGAATATCCAGGCAAAGATACTGGGGAGCGCCTATCCCCATGATTCACTGTGAAAAATGCGGAATAGTACCCGTAAAGAAGGAAGACCTTCCTGTTGTTCTTCCCACGGATGCCCAGCTTGACGAGAAGGGCCGATCCCCTCTACCCAAACTGGAAAGCTTCTGGTCAACAACTTGTCCTTCATGTGGTGGACCGGCCCGGCGAGAGACAGATACCATGGATACCTTTGTCGAGTCCTCCTGGTACTTTGCCAGATACACCTGTGCGGATGAACATTCCAAACCACTCGACAAAAAAAGGGTAGATGCATGGTTACCCGTTCACCAATACATTGGAGGCATAGAGCACGCCATACTACACCTGCTCTACTCCAGATTCTTCACCAAGGTATTGAGGGATCTGGGTTACCTCTCTGCTGATGAACCCTTTACCAATCTTCTTACCCAGGGAATGGTGCTGAAAGACGGATCCAAGATGTCTAAGTCCAAGGGCAATGTTGTTGATCCCGATGAGATGATAAAACGGTACGGAGCAGACACCGTAAGACTTTTTATACTGTTTGCAGCCCCGCCGGAGAGGGACCTGGAGTGGAGTGACTCTGGTGTAGAGGGGGCCCACAGATTTTTAAACAGGATATGGCGCATAGTAACTGACAACCTGGAAAAGCTGAAAAAGGCCAACAAGGAAAATGTCTCATCCTGCCAAGACAAGAGCCTTAAAGCCATACGCAGAAAGACCCATCAAACCATTATCAAGGTCAGCGATGACCTAGACAATAAATTCCATTTTAATACCGCCATAAGCGCCGTCATGGAACTGGTGAATGAGATACAGGGCTATCTTAAAGATTCTGGCATACCATCTTCAGACAACCAAGAGGCCTGGTCCGTATTGAGAGAAGCTGTTGAAGCGGTCTTGATGCTGCTATCCCCCATGGTTCCTCATATTACGGACGAACTGTGGACACTTTTAGGCAACGAAAAATCCCTTTGCTGGGAGTCATGGCCACAACCGGACGCTGAAGCCGCAAAATCGGATACTGTAAAAATCGCGGTACAGGTAAATGGAAAACTCCGGAGCCAAATCGAGGTCAGCCAGGATCTGACCCAGGAAGCCATTGAAAAACTAGCCCTTTCAGACTCAAAGGTAAAAAGGCATACAGAAGGTAAAATCATCCACAAGATAATCTATGTGCCGGGAAGACTGGTCAATATAGTGATAAAGGGGTAAGAGGTGAAGCCTGTCACTACACCTTCAAAGAAAATATTTTACATCTCAGGATTTATCATATTTCTGGTATCGTTTTTCTCTGGATGTGGATATCATCTGGAAGAAAGAAGCGCATCTCTTCCTGATTGGATTCAGTCAGTCTATGTAACTCCTTGGGAGAACAAGAGCAACGAGCTTCTGCTCGGGGCCTGGATTACTGAGGAACTAAGACAGGAATTCTTAAGAGGCAGCGGACTAGCGCTTGCCCCCAAGGATGAGGCGGATGTTATCCTGGAAGGAGAGGTTATCGAAGTAAGGACGAGCGGACTATCTTATGTGCGATATGACCAGACTGTTGAGCGCCGAATAGTGGCCGAGTGCAAAATCCGACTCCTTGATCCCAAAAACAAAAAGGTACTGTGGCAGACGGCAAACATTGTAAGGGAGGAGAGCTTCCTGGTCGGGAAAGATGTTATGAAAACGGAAGCTCTTAAAAACGAGGCACTAAAAAAGCTCAGCAGAGATGTTGCTGAGCTTATATATCACCGTATCACAGGGATATTTTAGATCAAATCGTTTTCCTTACTCCCAAAAAGATGATGCGTATTGACAGATTTTTACCTGCTATAAGGAATTTACCCCAGGGCAGCTACCTTTCTGCTGAGCCTGGATATCTTTCTCGCGGCAGTACGCTTATGAAAGGTTCCCTTAGCAGCCGTCTGGTCAATGACCTTTTGGGCGATTTTCAAGGCTTCACGGGCCTTATCTGGTGATTTTTCAGCTATGGCCACTTCAACTGCCTTGACCAGAGTCTTTACCCTGCTTTTTCTTGAACGATTACGAAGTCTGCGTTTCCTGTTCTGCCGAATCCTTTTAAGAGCGGATTTATGATTTGCCAAGTGTTGCCTCCTGTATAATAAAATATATGATCATTATAATCTGTTCATCATCAAAAAACAGCCAATTTTTATAATATACCCTATAATGGATGTCAATATGGACCTTACCAAACTTCTAGACCACTTCATCCTTTTAAAGGATCAACCTGTTCTGAAGGCTTTTGCAATTTTTCTTGTGTATATAGTCGTGGCAAAGCTGGGCGACCTTTTAATAGACCGGGTGCTCAAACGACTGGCCTCGCTTACCCACCTCAGCTATGACGACAAACTGATCGAATTTTTTCATGTCCCATTATGCTGGTCAATAGCCCTTTTAGGGGCTCTTCACGGATTATATTCCCTCAATCTAGGACATCCTTTTGACCCGGTAATACCTTCTATCATAAAAAGTGCAATACTTATCCTTTGGTGGGTACAGATTATAAGACTTATAAACTGGTTTTCTCAACACTGGGAAGCCAACCTTGCGCAAAAAAGCAATATAGGAAGAGACGTCTTTTTTCTTATGAAAAATGTCCTCAGAGTCGCCATGATCATCCTCGGTGTTCTGTGGGGGCTTTCCATCTGGAACGTAAACCTCACCCCTCTTTTCGCCTCCGCTGGTATTGCTGGTATTGCTG
>CAZUIH010000005.1:0-43270 GCA_964620365.1 uncultured Desulfobacterales bacterium
GCTAGTTATTTTAACACACCCTCCTAAATAATGCTCGTAGTTTCTAGAGATTCCCATATGCCCTTTATTATGCAATTGGCAAGATGACCGAAGATTCAACCCGAAATACGGCTTTAAAGGCAGAAAAACAATTTTTGTTTGTTAAAATAGCCGAGTAGTTTATCAATAATAGACAGAAATTCATTATCAAAAGGGTGCATCACCATTATGCTATAATTGGGTCTTTAAAGCCTTAAGGTTTCAAATGCCTGGTAAATATTCTAGGGAACCTCTAAAAATTGCCCTTTTGCTCGATGACTGCGTTGCTCGTCGACAAAAAATGCTCACATACAGGGAGTATGCTTCGCTTTTAATTTTTAGAGGTTCCCTTTAGAAATTTCGTTCAATTTTTAGATGAAGAACGTTTCTTTATCTGATGGTCTTAACCTATTAAAATTATAGAAAAAATGTTTTTCGGGATTTGAAGTGCATGATTTGGGATCAAAGAGGGACCATTTCCTTGGGTATGGATTGATATTCATTTTCTGGAGGTAATGAAACATGGAAGACTTGTTTTCCTTTCTGGACAGGGGAATAGTTTTAGAGCATTTTATTCCTCCTCTTACAATCCTCCTCTTGAGTGTATTGAGTTACATCGTTGTAAAAAGGTTTGTAGTAAGGGGCATCCACTATGCCATTAACAAAACACGTATTTCCTGGGACGATGCATTTGTTGAGCACAGAGTTTTTGATAACCTCGCGTACCTTGCGCCGGCCATGGTCATTTATTTCGGGGCTGGAACCTTTTTCCAGGCCGCCCATATCATCCAGAGAATAATTAGCGGATATGTTTTTTTTGTTATTATCCTGATCATAGACAGGATATTGTCCGCAGCCCTGTCCATTTACGACTCATATCCGATCTCAAGAAAACGTCCTTTAAAGGGTTATGTCCAGATAATCAAGATATTTTTGTATGTAATGGGAGGCATCATCGTAATCTGTCTCCTCATAGACCAGTCACCATGGGCCCTCTTAAGCGGCCTAGGCGCTCTGACGGCAGTATTTCTATTGATTTTCAGGGACACGATTCTCTCCTTCATCGCAAGTCTCCAGATCATAACTAACGACCTGATACACGTTGGAGACTGGATTGAAATGCCGAAATATGGGGCTGATGGCGATGTCATAGAAATGGCGTTGCACACGGTAAAGGTCCAGAACTGGGACAAGACCATTACCACCATCCCTACCTATAAGCTCATAGATGAATCCTTTAAAAATTGGCGCGGAATGACTGAATGCGGGGGGAGAAGGATAAAACGCGCCCTCTTGATCGATCAGACCAGCATACGTTTCTGTGATGAGCAAATGATAAAAAAATTTATGAAAATACAGGTGCTTCGCCCCTATATAGAGAGGAAGTTGGCGGAACTGGAGGCGTATAACAGGGAACAAGGCATTGACACAAGCCAGGTGGTGAATGGCCGACGCATGACAAACATAGGTACTTTTCGCGCCTATTGCATTGCTTATCTGAAACAGCATCCCAACATAAGACAAGACATGACTTTTATTGTGCGCCAGCTCGCCCCAACTCCGGACGGGCTGCCTCTTGAAATTTATGTCTTTTCTAATGATACGGCATGGGCCAATTATGAAGCCATCCAGGCGGATATCTTCGATCACCTGCTTGCCGTTGTTCCAGAGTTTGGCCTAAGGGTGTACCAGAGGCCTTCAGGTCATGATCTGGCCTCTCTGGCGGTAGGTATAAAGAATGCTGAAGTCCGTGCTTGCTAAAAACAGACCACCATACGGCAATCGGTTTTTTCCGCAATTTTTTCAGCCAATGAGGATGAAAAACGTTTTAATCCCTTGGACCTTTTTTGCCCCACGATTATGAGATCGACCTTTTCCTCCTCCGCCAGGGCAGGTATCTCTTCGGCCGGGTCGCCACTAGGTGTTTTAAATATGCATCTTATCCCGAGTTCTTCGATTTTTTTTTCTAATGGCCGAAAGATTTGTTGCGCCTCCTCTGCACAGTTGGAAAGAACGTGTGATACAAATTCATCCTTCTCAGCTGCCCTTTTTGAGGCCTCGGAATCATCAAGTGCGACAAGGACCTTAGAATACACAGATACTCCTTTGAGATCAAAAAACGTTTCGCCCTGTTGTGGCAGCCAAATCCATGCGTCCGGTACTGAATTTACAGATGGACCTAGAAATTGTTCCGGATTATGCGGTTGCTGACTTCACCTTTTGAGCCACATAATCCTGTATTGTCTATCCATCTGTCATTTCAATAGTTTTGCAAGCAGAACCAAAACTATTCCCATAATTATTACGGCAACGTCCTGTTTCCTCGACTTGGAGAGTCGTTTGAAAAAATCCATGTAAAATGCTCTCCCTAATTCCTGAATTACAAGCAAGCTGTGGATCATAGACTCATCAATTATTGTGTGGTTACAGGTTAAAGATATTATTTTTTCTAAAAAAGCTCAAAAAAATTACCCGGAACGATTTAATGTGGCCAGCTAGTCAAGAAACGTGAGCACCACAAAAAGGGCAAGGGCCGCCTTGAGACCAGCAACCATGAATCCCATAAAAAAATCCCGATAGCCCGGCTGCCTTGAGATCAGCCAGCCTGGTGGTCAGTCCGATACTGGCAAATCCTAGCAAGAAGGCCCAGTTCATGAAGATTTTGGCCTGTTTGACCTCTGCTTTATCCAGAATTGCGCAACCGGACTAAAATGTGTTACTATTTTTAGTATAATACTTTTTTTTGACTAATTCCAAATAGATATTAAAAGTTACCTGGAAACGGGAATGTGTTTTCAGATCTTCTGATTCAACTTGCGTTTTTTTCCCGATACCGTTCACGAAATTTTATACTCCTACTGTTTTCACAAGATGGCGCGGAGACATCGGCGGACGCTGGCCATTGCTTAGTAGGCTGTCTGTTCCGGCGAAAGTGTGGGCCCGGGCCTTTTGGTCCGGGGCCAGAGGGCGGTCCAGCCTTACTGATCCAGCCTTTCTTGGCGCAATTATGTTGAGGTTCAGGCGGCGGCTGGCAAACTTTAGGGCAACCTTCATGATCAGGAAAAACGCACGATAACGCTCTTTATTCTCCCCTTCAGCATCCGCAGGGGATGAAATGTAACCGGTTTCAATGTCAAGGGCGTTTCAAAGTGGCTGCTGTTGAAATCGTCTGGTTTCAGTAGCGGGAAGGCAAGATTTGCAAGGAACGCCCCTGGCATCCTCCGTTCCTGTGCCTCTTTCCACAGGGGAATTTCTTCGCTGTTCAGGGCCAAAAGGCTGTAAATTGCGGTATCAAGTGCCACTCCATCCTTTGAAGCTCCCATAAGGCCTAGTTCATACGGAAGGCCGCCACTTGGACCTGTCCTGTGCATGGCCACTATACCATCCAATAGACTTATGGTCTCTGGAACTATCTCAAGGATCTCCAAAATCATGGATTGAAACTTGTTAGATACATCACCCCACTTGACATGTGCCATGGCCTTTCGGAAGCCAACTACTGATCCAAACATGTTTTTCACAGACAGGGTCATACCCATCTGGCAATGGGCCTTTAGCTTAGGAAGATTCAGTATCAAGTCACTTTCGATAACATCCCTGGAAATACCCAGGGATATTCCTGATGGAAGCTCGACCTTACGAGGTCTTCCCAGATTTATGACAGGGACGTTCAGCCCCTTGAGTGCGTTCAATAGGCCATTTTTTTCAGCCACCTTTCTTGCTGTTCCAAAGGCAGGCGAGTCACCCACCCGCACCCTTGCACCATGGTCAATAAGGTACTCACAAACGGCCCTTACTATCAAAGGGTGGGTGGTTGAAAGGTGGTCCTTGGGGGTCAGCAGGTTGGGTTTTACCAGGACATTGGTACCGTACGCAGGGCCAATGCCTACTGTATCCAACAGTTTTTTTACGCTCGGGGCAAGGAGTTTGATATCGTAGCTTTTTACCCTCAAGAGGGCTACGGGGATTTTAGACAACCCTTACGCACCTTTCTGCGATTCATGTTAGCATTTTTTCTGCAAGGGCCACGAGGGTCTTGACACCGAACCCCTTTGCACCCTTGCCAAGGTGCCCCATCGGCTCTTCCTTTATGGCAGGGCCGGCGATATCCAGGTGAACCCATGGAACATCCTCAGGGACAAACTGTTTCAGAAACAGGGCAGCTGTAATGGAGCCTCCCCATTTGCCCCCAATGTTTTTCATATCTGCAATGGTTGTCTTGAGCTGTTCCATGTAAGGCATGTGGAGGGGAAGGTGCCAGAAGTGTTCTCCTGACTCCCTGCCCACGGTCATGATCTCTTCTATAAGTTTATCATCTGTTCCAAAGGCACCTGCTATATCCTCTCCCAGGGCCACCACGCAGGCCCCAGTCAGGGTCGCCGCATCTATGATGTAATCAGGCTTTTTCTCTGCAGCGATGGTGAGAGAATCAGCAAGTATTAACCGGCCCTCGGCATCGGTGTTGTCCACCTGAACGCTTTTACCAGACCTCATGGTTATGACATCTGTGGTATGATAAGAACTTTTTGAGATGTCGTTTTCGGCAAGTGGGGTAACTACCGTCAGCCTAATGGGTAGTTCCAGACTTGCGATAGCGCAGGCTGCGCTAAATACCATGGCTGCGCCAGCCATGTCGTATTTCATGCCAATCTGGGAATTGGCCGGTTTGAGACAATATCCACCGGTGTCAAATGTGATCCCCTTGCCTACCAGGGCAATGTGTAGCCTGGAATTTTTAGGACGATACTCACCTATGACGAGCCTAGGTGGATGTGGCGCTCCCTTGCCCACGGCAATGATCCCGCCGCACCCCTCCTTTAAGAGCCTCTTTTCGTCCCACAGGGTAAGTTTGAGACCGGCATTTTTGCCCTTCTCCTGAAATTTTTTTGCAAGGGAAACGGGTTCCATGACGTTGGGTGGCTCATTTAATATGTCCCTTGCGAAATTTACCCACTCAAGCACCGTGGCATTCCTCTCCACGAGTTCCGCAAGGGATGCCCCTTTGCCCTCCTGAACTACCAGCATGACATCAACGGTTGGGTCCGGGTCATCCAGATACTTGTCAAAGATATAGCCTCCAAGAACGGCTCCTTCATGGACCGCCTGTACGAGTCCTTCGTCGGCACCGTCAAGGAACACTACGAGCCTGTCACAACCCTCTTCCGTGGCCCTGGCAAGGTGGTCGGCTACAGCCTGTTTCATTGCCTGGGCAGCAGTCATGAATTTGGCATCAAGTCTAACCCCCCTGGCGACCACACGCTTTTTTCCGGTCTGTCCTGCAAAAAGAGTGCATGCGTCTCCTTCCTTGTCTGGCGGATCAAGGAGGGCGATGTCTTGAGGTACTGTTTCTATGGCGAAACATGGTTCTTCCTTATTTAAGAATGGAAAAAGTAAAATGTCTTTGTCTTTAGGGCGATAGTGTTCCTTGATTAGAAAAGAAGGATGTGACATCTTGTCTCCTTTCTCAGATAAAAAATCAGGTGATGATCTCCAGACTCACGGGGCTTACTTTTCTATTATGTCGGTTATGGAAGTAGTTTTCAATGGATAGTTGCATTATCTTGGATTATGCAATTGACAGGTTTGTCGAAGACAGAAGGCGGATGGAAGGTCGGCGTATGTTGGGGCTCCAACAGCTTGAAATCGTGTGAGGGCCTGGTGAGATCGTCTTTATGAGGCACATAAACCGGGGTTACGTGGAAAAACAAAGGATTGCCAAAAGAGCGAAACATATCCCGGCCACCTGGCGTGCTGTTACAGGCTCTTTTAGAAAAATTGCGGCCAGTAAGATTGCTATCAAAGGATAAAGTGCTGTCAAGCTGACCACTATGGATATTTTTCCATATTTGGCTGCCCCGAAAAAAAAGAATGTTCCAAGCATACCGAATACCCCGGTGAGAAAGCTGTACAATATGCCCTTGGTATCCGTTTCCGGGTTAAATTTTAAAAGGTATAGCCCTGCGAGTCCTACTGCCAAAGAACCAACAACTTCATATACCAGTGCGCTCAAGGGTTCCATGTGTGAAACCGCAAGTTTTGGAAAAAAAGCCCATAGTCCATAGAACATGAGGGCAAGAAAAGAGTAGATAAGCCAGTTTTCCATAACGGGATACTCCAATTTTAATTAGCCATCTTTAACCCTACGATGGACTCGTTACGAGTCCGTCAATAACAGGCCTTTTACATACTTATTTGCAACGTGTCGAAATGGACCTTTGTTCCACACCCGTCACAAAATATATATTTTATGACATAGAGCCTATCTTTTAAATAAACGGCTTTTATTGGAAATACCAATTGGACACGATCCTTGTTTGGTTGTAATTGTTTGCCGGAGTTGAGTCGTAACTCTCCAATTCCCAATTCCTCCAAAAGATGCCGGGGTGATGTCTTGCCCCGGCTTTTTATTGCTTAACAGAGCCCTTACAGGGCATAACGGTCCCTACAAAAATGACATCCCCCCTACCTTTTTGAAATATGTTCTACAAAACGGCACCTTTAAAAGACCAAACTGTCAAAGGGTATTGTAAATTTTTTAAGTGATTACAATTAGATATATGGAAAGGGAGTTGTTGGCATCCATCTTGCCATCTCTTTATAGCAACCGACAAAAGGAGACTGACAAGATGAAGGCCACGCTATTTAGGGAAAGAGAAGATCAGATTTATGAAAAAGGGAGCAAGCCCTTTAAAATCGCCTGTAACAAAGAGAGCCTGCCTGGCGCAGTAAGTCAGCGTGCCTGTGTGTTCTGTGGTTCACGGGTGGTGCTCTATCCGATCGCAGACGCTCTTCATCTGGTCCATGGACCCATTGGCTGCGCTGTCTATACCTGGGACATAAGGGGCGCCCTTTCGTCGGGCCCTGAGCTTCACCGTCTCAGTTTTTCCACGGATCTCCAGGAAAGGGATGTCATATTTGGAGGGGGCGAAAAATTGTATAAGGCCCTGGTAGAGCTTATTGACATCCACAATCCAAAGGCAGCCTTTGTCTATTCAACCTGTATTGTGGGCATAATAGGCGATGATCTGGAGGCCATATGCAAAAAGGTGAGCAAGGAGAAGGGTATCCCGTGTATCCCGGTTCAATCCGAGGGATTTAAAGGCAACAAAAGGGCAGGATACGAAGCCGCATGCAATGCCCTGTTCCGGCTGGTTGGCACCGGGGATGTATCAGATGTCAGCCCTTACAGTATCAATATCCTGGGCGATTTTAACCTTGCCGGGGAGATATGGATAATCCGCAGCTATTTTGAGAAGATGGGGATCCAGGTCGTTGCTAATATCACCGGGGATGGAAGGGTAGATGACATTCGGCGGGCCCACGGTGCAGCCCTTAACGTGGTCCAGTGTTCGGGAGCGACCCTGGATCTGGCCCGGATGATGGAGAAGGAGTATGGCATCCCTTTTATAAGGGTGTCCTATTTCGGGGTGGAAGACATGGCGGATTCACTCTATAGGGTCGCCCGCTTTTTTGATAATCCTCTCATCATGTCCAATACCAAGAAATTGATAAGAGAGGAACTTTCCGTCCTTTATCCGCAACTTGAAAAATACCGCAAGGCCCTTTCGGGTAAGAAGGCAGCAATTTATGTGGGTGGGGCGTTCAAGGCCTTTTCCCTGGTAAAGGCCTTTCGGCTTTTGGGTATGGACGTTGTCATGGTCGGGTCTCAGACCGGGACCAGCGAGGACTACGAGGAACTTGAGGCCATTACAGATCCCGGCACCATTATCGTAGACGATTCAAATCCGCTGGAGCTCTCCACTTTTCTAAAGGAAAAGGATGTAGACATATTCGTTGGAGGAGTAAAGGAGCGCCCGATAGCCTACAAGTTGGGGGTGGCTTTCTGTGACCACAATCATGAGCGTAAAGAGGCCCTTGAGGGGTTTATAGGTATGCTCAATTTTGCCAAAGAGGTCTACAGCTCGGTTATGAGTCCAGTGTGGAGGTTTACACCCAGAAGGAGGCAGGGGGCTTAAAATGTACATGGGAATCGAGAAAAAGAGTCCAAATTACGTATCGACCACCAATGCGTGCAAACTGTGCAGACCGATGGGGGCCTGCCTGGCCTTCAAGGGCATTGAAGGCGCTGTGCCGTTTCTGCACGGATCTCAGGGATGCGCGACCTACATGCGGCGTTACATAATAAGTCACTTTAATGAGCCGATTGATATCGCTTCATCTTCTCTGGGAGAAAAACATGCGGTCTACGGTGGGGAGGCCAATCTAAGGCATGGTCTCAACAATGTGTCGGACAAATATGAGGCAAGCCTTATAGGGATTGCAACCACCTGCCTTACAGAGACCATTGGAGACGATGTCAACATGATCCTCAACAACTATCTGCAGGATCGTTCTGGCGCCGGCCCTGTCCTGGTCAATGTGTCCACGCCAAGCTATTCGGGAACCCACATGGAAGGATTCCACGGGGCGGTAAAGGCGGTTGTGATGCATCTCGCAGAAGGTGGGGAAAAGAGGGAGACCGTAAACATCCTGCCGGGTTTCGTCTCCCCTGCTGACATAAGGCATATTAAGGAAGTAGTCGAAGATTTTGGCCTCTCAAGCACTGTTTTGCCGGACATATCCGAGACCCTGGATGGCCCTATTGTTGGGGAATATAAAAAAATACAAAAGGGAGGTACTCCGATCGAGGCAATCAGGGCGATGGGGGCCTCTTTGGCCACCATAGAGTTTGGCAGGATCCTTTCTGGATCACAAACCGCCGGCGACTATCTCTTTTCCGAATTTGACGTAACTAATTATCGAATTGGTCTTCCCATAGGCATACGGGAGACAGATACATTCCTCGATACCTTGAGTGAGATATCAGGACGTTCTATTCCCTCTAGGATTTTGGATGAACGGGAAAGGCTTGTGGATGCAATGGTTGACGCCCACAAGTACGTCTTTGGCAAAAGGGCGATTGTTTACGGAGAGGAGGATCTGGTCGTTGGGTTGACCTCCTTTCTGACGGAAATAGGCGTGATGCCGGTACTGTGCGCATCAGGTGGAAAGAGTGGAAGTTTCAAGGAGGAGATAATGGCCGTTACTGAAACCATATTAGGAGAAAGTCCTGTGGTGGAGGAGGACATGGATTTCTATCAAATAAGCCAGATGGCCGAATCCCTCAAGCCGGATTTCCTGATAGGGCACAGCAAGGGGTATCCCATTGCAAGGAAACTGGGTATCCCCCTTATCCGCGTGGGGTTCCCAATACATGACAGGATCGGGGGCCAAAGAATACTTCATATTGGTTACAGAGGGGCCTTGCAGCTGTTTGATCGCATTGCAAACAGCATGATCGAGAAAAAGCAGGAGAGTTCTCCGGTAGGCTACAGCTATTATTGATATTGATAACATTTTAGCGACTACGATACTGACACAACAAGATCTAAGAAGGAGAAAGGAGCAGGAAAACATGAATGTCAATAAAGGGCCTGAACTTAGTCAGCATCCATGTTTCAACAAGGAGGTAAAGGGACGTTTTGGACGGGTTCATCTTCCGGTAGCGCCTAAATGCAATATTAAGTGTAATTATTGTAATAGGAAATATGACTGTGTAAACGAGAGCAGGCCCGGAGTTACTAGTACGGTCCTTTCTCCAATGCAGGCGGTGCATTATATGGAGCAGGTGTTGGAAAAGGAGCCCAGGATCACTGTGGCAGGGATAGCCGGACCAGGTGATCCCTTTGCAAATCCAGGGGCCACGTTGGAGACTATGAGGGAGATAAGGAAACGCTTTCCTGATCTCATCCTATGCCTGGCCACGAATGGGCTGAATCTGGCTCAATACGTGGACGAGATCGGAAAGATAGGGGTCTCTCACGTAACTGTGACTATCAACACGATAGATCCTGAGATTGGCGCAAAGATATATGGATGGGTGCGTGATGGAAAGGTGGTCTACAGAGGGCAGAAAGGGGCAAGTCTCCTCCTCTCGCGGCAATTGGAGGCAGTAAAGTCCTTAAAGGCACTGGGGATTACGGTAAAGGTCAACACCATAGTGATTCCTGGAATAAACGACAGGCATATTACCAGTGTCGCCCGCAAAATAGCAGATCTGGGTGCAGACCTCATGAATTGTATGGCCATGTATCCCAATGAGGGAACGGAATTTGAATCCATACCTGAACCTTCCAAGGAGGTCATGTCTGCCATAAGAAAAGAGGCGGAGAGGTATGTCCCCCAGATGAGACATTGTACAAGATGCCGGACGGATGCGGTCGGACTCCTGGAGGAAGACCGGACGGAAGAAATGAGAGGGTGCCTCTCAGCATGTAGCCGTATGCCCATGTTCCCTGAGGAAGAAAGACCCTATGTGGCAGTAGCCACAAGGGAGGGCGTTCTGGTCAATCAGCACCTGGGAGAGGCATCGAGGCTGCAGATTTGGGGTAAAAAGGAGGATGGGTATTTCCTGGTTGAGGAGAGAATTACTCCCAGGCCTGGAACAGGTCCACAGAGATGGAAAGACATGGCAGCTCTTCTTAGGGATTGTCGGGCGGTGCTGACAGGAGGCATCGGAGAGGCTCCCCGGACCATTCTGGAGGAGTCTGGGGTCAGGTCTGTTGAAATGGTTGGATTCATAGAACAAGGGCTTGAGACCATATATTCCGGAAAGGATACCCGCCCGCTCAAGAGCCGAAGGGGTGGAGGTTGTGCATCCGGAGGCTGTAAAGGGTCTGGTTTTGGATGCGGGTAGCCTGTTTGATTTCCATTTTAGGGTAGATTTTCCACTGGCCCCGTATCGTCTACAAGTAATCAAATTTAAGCACTTTTTTGAATGATTGGGGCTGGTTGCAATAACAGGTGAAGGTCAGAAGTTGATAAATGAATTGATCCGCACAGTTCAACTGGGTGGATTGGGAATTTTTTGAGGCCCGAGGGCTCAATCCAGTTGAGGATTGGCCGGGCAATGGAACAGAGTCGACAAGGGGGGCGTGTCATGCGTATAGCCGTCGCTTCAACAAATGGTAAAGAAGTGGATTTGCATTTCGGGAAAACCACAAAGTTTATTGTCTTCGAAAAACAGGACGGCGAGTTGGTTCCGATAGGTGAAAGGGAATGTTCAATGCTTTCTGTTGAAGATAAAAATCATCCCTTCGACAAAGAAAGATTTGAGTCTGTTTATAGTGCCATAAAGGATTGTGAAAGGGTATACGTTACCAGGATTGGAGAGCGGCCCGCAAAAGAACTGAAAGATCAAGGGATCGAGGCGGTAATATACTCCGGCCCGATATCCGGAATCAAACTATAGATCCGCAGAAGTCCCTTTGTTTTTTGATGTATGAACGTGTCGAGCATCATCACTGGTTCATCTGGTTTGTGATGATGCTCGATAACTTCTTAACAAGGAAACTGTCTCCTAAGGGTGGCTGAGGATTCTTTTTTTAACTTCGGTGGGGTGCACCTTTTGGGTGAACATTCCAAACAACTTACTGATTTTTTTTATTTATTCCTTATTGTTCGGTGTTTGAAGTGCATAATTTGGGTTTATGCCTGCTGTCAACGGTGGTCTTAATCTGTACTCTTCGCACAAACTATGGCAACCGTTGTATTTATGCTCCGGTGGAGCACCTCGCTGCTCACGCTTCCCAGGAGGAGTTCCCGAATTGGAGACCGGCCTTTTTTTCCCATTATGATCAGGTTGACATCTTTCTTCTCGGCTATCTCTAGAATGGTGTTTACAGGCCTTCCGTAGACGATTAATGCCTCGATTTTGTCTTCAGGTATTCCTGAATACGATATCTTGTCCTTGGCCTCATCCATAATCCGGTTTGCCTCTGCATCCGGGTCTATCCCGCTGGCTGAATATTCCTCTGCTTTGGCAACGTCTATCACGCGCAGTAATATAAGCTTTTCTATGCGGTCCCTGTAGCATTTTCCCAGCAACGATGTCTCCTCAAGAGCTGCCTTGGCACATGGTGAGCCATCCACAGGAACGAGGATTCTGGGGATAGGGCAGGACTTATCCTTCATTACCTTGTGTCCAACCACATAGATGCTGGGGTGATTGGGCTGGTGTATCACCGAAGAGGTAACACTGCCAAGAAGGACCTCTTGCACGGAGGAACGCCCTCTTCGCCCCATAATTATAGAAGAGCATCCTTCCTCCGCGGCAATCTGGATTATTTTTTGCGCAGGTGGGCCGTAAACCACCTTCTTTTCCACCTCAGAACCTGGTTCCGTGGAAAGGAGGTCAGACTCGATCTCATCCAGGAACGGCATTACATCGTCCTGGATGTGTTTTTCCTTAAGCTTTTGGAATTCAGCGCTTTTTATGATGTGGTCAATCCTGCTGTCTACATTTGTCATGTGCTGGCTGAGGAAGCTGCCTGCCAATACGTGTAGAAGGGTTATTTTTTTTACCCTGCCTGAAAGATCGTGGGCCAGACAGCCCGAAAATAAGACTGCCTGTCTACTGGCATCACTGCCGTCTACCGGAACCAGAAATTTTTCAAGAGGTGTGGAATTGTTCTGTGTCATGGTATCCATCTCCTTTTCATTAATAGAAAAGCAATAGCCAAACATTTGCCAAGGCTACACTGAGGATCATATATATGAAACCGACTTTCATGAATCCGAAGAATTTTATGGGATGGCCGGCGGCTTCCGCTATACCGAGGGTAACCACATTGGCACTGGCCCCGATCAGGGTGCCGTTTCCGCCAAAACAGGCCCCAAAGGCAAGGGCCCACCAGAGTACATTGCTCTCTGCCCCTGGTATGACCCTGCTAAGGTAGGCCACGATGGGGAGCATGGTAGCAGTGAAGGGTATGTTATCCACAAAGGCGCTCATTATGGCCGATACCCAAAGGATCAGACAGATGGACATAACCAGACTTCCCTGGGAAAGGTTCAGCACCCAGTCAGCTACGATGGCAAGAAGTCCTGCCTCTTCAACTGCTCCAACCAGAATGAACAGGAATATAAAAAAGAGCAAGGTAGGCCATTCTATGTCCTTTTCAATCAGCTCAAGCAGGTTGATCCTTTTGGTGATGATTCCGTAGGTAAAAAGGACTGAAGCCCCAAAAAGCGCTGCAATGCTGACTTCCATATGCCAGAAGCCGTGGGTCAGAAACATGGCGATTACAATGGACATTATAATGAGGCCCACCGTAAGAAGAGTGGTATCAGTAATCCTGTATTCTTCTCTCAGTTTTCTTATAAAGGCGTCAACATCATCTATTTTGGCCTTGTTGTAATCTTTTCCATACAAGAACCTGGTATAAACAAAGAGGATAAGCATGCCCAATACGCAAATTGGGGCCAGGTTCTTTACAAACTCCATGAAGGTCAGTCCTGCGTAGGACCCGATCATGATGTTTGGAGGGTCACCGATCAGGGTTGCTGTGCCACCAACATTTGATGCGAGTATTTCCGGAATAAGCAGTGACAGGGGACTTATACCTAGAGAAAGGGCAATTTCTATTGTTACAGGGGTTAAAAGCAACATCGTTGTGACATTATCCAGAAATGCCGATGAAATTGCGGTAAATATCATCAGGATCAGGCTGAGCATTAACACGTTGCCCTTGGCCAGCTGATAAGATTTGTAGGCACACCACTGAAAGATCCCAGTATGTTTGAGTATGCCGACTATTATCATCATTCCCATGAGCAGGAATATGACATTCATGTCAATCACTGCGATGGCGCGTTCATAGGAAAGTATGTGAAATTCTGGGTTTATGGTGCCTATGGTGTAGCTTATGACAAGCATGATTGAGGCGCCCAGCATGGCCGCCAGTGTCCTGTGAAGCAGTTCAAAGGAAATAAGGATGTAGGCGACAATGAATACGATCGTTGCAATCCAGAATGCAGGCCCAAGTGTCCTTGGAAGCTCTATGTTTATGTTGGCATATCTGGCGTCATCCTTTACTGCAACGGAAGAAGGATCGATACGGATCCTGGTTTTTTCGAAGCTGGGCTTGAATATGGAGATTTCTACCTTTGATTCCTCTATAGCACCAGGTGGAAGGGGCAACATGACCTGGTAGCCGCCATCAGAGGCGGTCTCGAAGTATTCTGACGGGGCATGGGAGTATTCACCATGATAGATGTGCTGTACTTCTCCGTCCAAAAGGATTTCCAGCTTAGCATCGGGAACAGGTTCCTTATGGGAATCGACCACACGTCCGCTGAGATAAAGGATTTCTTTTCCCGATTCCTTGGCATGTTTTTCTGCCTGTGACTGTCCTGAATGGCCTTCTGCCATTACATGCCCTGAAAAGGGAAGAAAAAAAGCAAATGTGGTGACAATGAAGACTAGGACGCAGGAAATGAGTGTGGACTCACCCTCCGTCCAAAAACGCCGGACTTTTTCAAAATGCATTGATTCTTGCCTCCTTTTTGGCTCTATGTCGAGCGTATTCTTCCCCTTAAAGAAGGGTACCTGATTGGGGAGATATGACAAGAGAAAAAGGTCTCATGAGAATTTGTCAGCTTTCCGGCCTGAATTCATCATAAAGTTCAGTCTATGGGAGGTGCCAGATTACTTAAAGATTTGTTACGGCCCGATACGATATGATAGTTAGAAGTTTAAGAAGAGCTTTTCCCGGCACGTGGAGAAAGAGGAATGCATGAATAAGAAAAAGGCAGAACTTGTTTTTGAAAATTTACTGTGGAACAGCAGGCTTTTTACTCTCTTTGCAGTGATCTTCGGTACGGTGGGGTCCGTAATCCTTTTTGGAATAGCCAGTTATGACATCTGGCATATCGCCTGCCGGACGTTCGAGGTGTTTACCTCTGGCGTTCACCCAGAACATTTTCATGAAGAGGTGGTTGGCGCAATAATCGGGGCAGTTGATCTCTACCTCATGGCGGTGGTTATGCTGATTTTTGGCTTCGGTCTTTATGAATTGTTCGTATCGAAAATTGAGCCTGCGGAACGGAAACGTTCATCGAAGATCTTGGAAATTCGTTCACTCGATCAGCTCAAGGACAAGCTTGCCAAGGTTATAGTCATGGTGCTGGTGGTAAGCTTCTTCAAGAAGATATTGAATACATCCTTTGATGGCCCATTGGAAATGCTGTATTTTGCCGCTTCTATTCTTGCCTTGTCCCTTGGTCTTTACTTCCTGCGTAAAGGTGAACATTTTAGCGGGGAATAATTCCAACGTATGAGTTTTGGCAGAATGCTTCGAAAGAGTTTTTTTGATTGCAGGAGGGGTCCTCAAAACGGTTTAGTGTAATCGGTTTGGTTGGGTTAAACATGGATAAAATGTGTGAGAATGGTTTCTTACCTCCTATTCGCATAGGATGGTTTGTAGCCTCTGAATCCAGTAATTCCATTCATGAACGGCTTCTCGACGAGGTGATTGACATCGTGCAGCAGACTCTCGTCCATCAATTTCCTGAATTTCAATGGGAAATGTCCCGCTTTGAGCGTCATGTCTACTCAAGTGTCGGATCGGTCGATCCCTTGGTGTTGCTGGAACTAGGGGCAGAGGAAAAACTGTATCGTAACCTTGATTATGTCCTCGTCTTCGTGTCAAACGAGTTGATACCTAGAAATCGGATTTTTGTTACAGGTGTTCCTTCTTCGGCCCTGGAGACCGCTGTCTTTTCCAGCGCGCGCTTTATGGATGAACTGGATCCGGAAAAACGTCTGGCTGCGCTGGTTCTCCACCTTCTCGGCCATTTGTTTGGAGTGGAACATGAATCCAGCGGTGTAATGCGCCCGACTGACGAGACCAGGCGCCTGGAATTGACCGATTACTCAGAAGAAGCCAAGGAGATTATCCGGGAGCGTCTTGCCGCTGTCGCTGATCAGCGCGTGGAGGAAAGGGAACCGGTGGGATCCATGAAGTTCATATGGCGTACCCTGGTATCCGATCCTGCTGGTATATTCCAGGATATCATGGGCTACGCGCCATGGCGGATGCCTCTTTACCTGGGCCGCTATACTGCGGCGACTGCGGTAACGGTCATCTTTCTTTTCTTGAGTGCCGAGGCTTGGGAACTGGGAGGGAAATTGCCGGCGTCATGGCTGGCTACAGGGGCCTTTTTCATAGTTTTGTTGGCTACGCTGACCATCTATCTGGGACAGAATTTTCATCAGATGGGCCGCGTATTTTCCTTGCGTGAACAGCTGGTGCGCACCCGTGTGGTACTTTTCGGCGCCTTGCTGCTCGGGATTTCAGCCCTTTGGGGCAGCCTGTTTCTGATTGGCCTCCTTGTAATGGCTGCCTTTCCCAAGGGAGTATTTGCAGGATGGGCCGGTATCGAGGTTCAGCATTTGTCCATAGTACATTATGCCGCTTTCATGGCGACTCTGGGGGTGGTCGCCGGTGCTTTTGGTGGCAACCTGGAAGAAGAGGCGGAGATAAAGGCGGTCTTTTTGTTTGACGAGGAAGCCTGACATCAGGACATTGGTATGACTGCATGCATTAAATTGCCGTGTCTGGTGTGCTTCATCTGGTCGATTTCTTGCCATTTGTTCCTGGAAAGTTTGACAGCCCTACTTTCTTATCACTCTTAAGGCGCATGATCTGGCATAATATAGAGGCAGGGGGTATCATGCTCACCGGGTTTTACCTAGGGCACGCAATTGCCAGGATTGCCGTTTATAGATGATTAAAAAAGTTGTTGCAACTGATTTTAATAATCTGAGAATTAAAAAAGATGTTTTTTATGACTTGGAGTGCTTAATTTGGCCTTAAAGGGACCTCTAACAGTTAGATTTTTTGAGGCATGGTCCCGCTGACATGGAAATAACAGCTTTGTACCGATGGCGTACTTTACATAAAATGACGTTGCGAATGAGAGGTAATCTCTTGTGAAGATAGCAATAGCCCAGTTTGATTCGGCCATAGGCAGTTTTGATGCCAATATAGACAAGATGGTGCACTTTGCCAGCGATGCTGCTGACAGGGGATGCCGCTTGGTAGTGTTCCCCGAGCTCGCGGTATGCGGTTATCCCCCCAAGGATTTCCTGGAGCACCGTGAGTTTGTGGAAGGAAACTTAAAGGCCCTGGAGCGTTTGATAGAATCAGTCAAGGGCATCGCGGTCTTGTGCGGATATGTTGAACCCAATAAACATGAAACAGGAAAGCCCAATTACAATACGGCGATCCTGTTTGAGAACGGTTCCATCCTGGCCAAGGTGTATAAACGCCTTCTGCCTGCATATGATATCTTCGATGAGACCCGTTATTTCGAGCCCGGAGATGACTTCACCCCTGTGGAGTTTCATGGAAAAAGACTTGGGATTGCCATATGTGAGGATATCTGGAACGACAATGAGTTCATGTCGCGTTCTCCCTACGAGATCGATCCTGTTAGAGAGCTTGCAAATAACGGTACAGATATCTTTATCACCATATCCGCGTCACCATTCGATATGGGAAAAATCGAACTGAGATACAGAATGTTGAAACATCTCAGTTCCAAATATAACCGCCCCTTTCTGTACGCAAATGTTGTGGGCGGTCAGGATTCCATCGTTTTCGACGGCCACAGCCTTGCCTATGACCAGAACGGTACGCTGATGGCCAGGGCAAAGGCCTTTGAAGAGGACCTTATTGTCATCGATCTCGATGCGGGAAAAGGAGACATACACCCGGTCCCCCAGTCGAGGGAGGAAACATTGGTCAATGCCCTGGTCCTGGCCCTTAAGGATTATATGGCCAGGTGCGGTTTCAGGAGTGTGGTCCTGGGGTTGAGTGGTGGAATAGACTCTTCGGTGACTGCAGCAATCGCAGTAAGGGCCCTGGGCGCCGAAAATGTCCTGGGAGTCATAATGCCATCTCCCTACACGTCAGCTGAGAGTATCGAGGATGCAGAAGCGCTTGCCCGGAATCTGGGAATACAGACACTTACCATCCCAATAACTGATGTGTTCCATTCCTACCTAAAGACCCTGGAACCTGTTTTTTCAGGTCTTGGCCCGGATGTGACAGAAGAGAACCTACAGGCAAGGATCCGGGGCAATATCCTGATGGCGCTTTCGAACAAGTTTGGTCACATGGTGTTGTCCACTGGAAACAAGTCGGAGCTTGCAGTGGGGTATTGTACCCTTTACGGAGATTTGACAGGTGGATACGCCCTGCTTTCCGATGTATTCAAGACAGAAGTCTATTCGGTTGCCCGTTTTTTGAATAAAACTAATAAAACAGGAATATTAATACCTGAACGAGTACTCGAGAAGGCTCCCAGCGCAGAATTGAGGCCAGGTCAAAGGGATCAGGATGATCTTCCTCCCTATGATATTTTGGATCAGATCCTCGAAGGATACCTGGAAGGGCGGATGGCGCCCTATCGTTTTGTAAAACGGGGTTTTGACAGGGATGTGGTCGCTAAGGTCATTCAGATGGTGGATAGGAATGAATATAAAAGGCTCCAGGCCCCTATAGGTCCCAAGGTTACTACCAAGGCTTTTGGGTATGGTAGAAGATATCCGGTAGCCCATGGGTTCCGGCACAAATTTTAATTTCAATGTAATTTGAGTGAGACTATTGGTAAGGGGTTTTTTTATTCCTGCAGGTCTGAAGACGTTATTCACCAGGTATAAGGATGCGTCTTTGGGAGGTGGCAGAAAAGGTATCCTGAAACAGGGGGTGGATTTTTAATCATGGACAAGGGACTTTTTGTAGATGAAATAAAGCCAGGTACCAGGGGGGAAGGACTTTTTTGCGTTGCTGACAAACGGCTGCTCGAGACGAGGAATGGGTCCCCTTACCTTGCCGTGACCTTTTCCGATCGTAGCGGCCAGATCGAGGGCAGGGTATGGGAAGGCGCCCGGGAGCTTGATGGTACTTTTGATAAAGGTGATTACGTGCACGTGGATGTAGAGGCACAACTTTTTAGGGATTCCTTGCAGCTCAAGGTTTTGCAACTCGAAAAGGTAGAGAACGAAGATGAAGTGGATCCGGCTCTTTTCCTGCCAGTAACCCCGGAAGACAGGGTAAGGCTATGGTCAGAATTGAAAAAACATACGCGAAGGATCAAAAATCCTATATTGTCCGCCTTGATAAATGAAATCTTTTCAGACAGGAAGGTGTCAAGCGCCTTTAAAAGGGCCCCTGCTGCTAAGAGAATGCATCACGCCGTCATTGGTGGCCTTCTTGAACACAGCGTGTCCGTTGCCCGCCTGGCCTATTCAATATGTAATTTGTACGGATCCCTGGACAGGGATATCCTGTTATCCGGTGCACTGGTGCACGATATAGGTAAAATTGATGAGTTTTCATATCACAGGCCTCCAATAGATTATACGGATAGGGGCCGGCTTCTAGGTCACATGATGCTTGGAGTGGAGATCATAGACGATTTTGCTTCCAGGCTTGGGGTCAGTGGGTCCGCCTGGGAACTCAATCACTTAAAACATCTTGTCTTGAGCCATCATGGGCAGAGGGAATACGGTTCTCCGGTACTCCCCATGACAGAGGAGGCCCTGGTTCTTCATCTGGTTGACGACATGGATGCCAAGCTCAATTATCTGAAGGGATTGAAGAAGGAGATCCCTGAAGGGGAATATGGGTGGACAGGCTACCAGCGGCTGCTGGAAAGACATTTTTTGTTGTCCGGGCATGTGGAGGACCCTGGAGAAAGGGATCAACCCTCTGAAAAAAATGATTCTGTCGATGAGAGACTTCAGCCAGGCCTGTGGAACAGCGGTAGTAATTTTTACGGCGAAAAATTTTAAACAGTCTCATGGAAGAAATGGAACCGGACAACAGCGTTGTGTCAGGGGGCTGGAAGGTACCCAATAAGGTATTCAGCCGCATTTTTTTCAGTGGTCAACTTGCCCATGCCTATCTCCTTGTAGGGCCTCAGGGGATGCGGAAGCAGGAGCTTGCCATGCACTGGGCCAAGTTGCTCCTGTGCAGCTCTCCAAAACTGGATCAATCTCTTTGTGAGCCGTGCGGTCTCTGTTTGTCCTGCCGTAAAACAGAAAGGGGAACACATCCTGATCTGGTTATTATAAGGCCAGAATCCAGTATGATCAGGATTGAACAGGTCAGGGAGCTTCAAAAAAACCTTGCCTTTTCTCCCCTTGAGGCAGACAGAAGGGTGTGCCTGATCCTTGGGATGGAAAAAATAAACCTGCAGGCGGCAAACAGTCTTTTAAAGACCCTGGAGGAACCTCCGTCTAAAACACATCTCATTCTTACAGCCACCTCTACAAAGTCCCTTTTGCCCACCATAGTTTCAAGGTGTCAACTGATCCATTTGGGCGGAGAGGGCATTGAAGGGATAAAAGATGAAATAGACAGAGAAAAGCTGGGCGGGGAAGGTGAAGCCCACTTTCTTGCCTTGATAGCTGAAGGAAGTCTCAGCAGGGTAAGGGAATTTTTGGAAAGGGACGGATTGGGGCTGCGTACTGAATTTTTTACATTTCTTTCCAGTTGCAAGGGTATGTCCGGGTTGACAAACCTGTTTAAATTCGTGGATAGGATCTCGAAGAGTGAAGAGGATCTGCTCCTTGCCCTGCAAGTTATCAGATCAGTGATACGGGATCTCATGGCCCTTCGGGTAATCCAATCCATAGGAACGGAGCCGGCCGGTTTCGATGAAATTTTATTTAATCAGGATCGCAGGGAAGAACTCAAGGATCTGGTCTATTTTTTTGATAACTATGATCTCGTTGAGTACAGCCAGTGGCTTTCAATGGCGGAGTCTTTCCTGAGGCGGAATATAAACCGTGAGATTCTGGCAGAGACGGCCCTTATTTTCTGGTACAGGCGAAAGATGTTTCGGTGGGACAGGAAATCATAGCAATTTAAAAGTCAAAATCGTCGTCCTCGGAACTTGTCATGGTTCACGCCGACCAAACAATCTGTTATCATGCAAATCTATGGACAATAAGTCAAAGCAAGAGATAGGGGATGATGCGCGTAACAATGAATCGTCATCCCAAATCGCTCCTTCAGAAGAGAATGGTCAGCCTATGCCAGGCGACCCTAAAGAGTCTTGCCCTGACACCGCGGATAGTTGGGATGCCATAGGTGAATCCGAACAGCAGCCCAGGATGAAGGTGGAGGGAGAGGTGATCCTGGTGGCTGTCCGCCTGCGGCCAGGCTACATTGCATCCCATTATGATGCCAATGGGTTGGACCTGGATGAAGGTGAATGGGTGGTTGTCAATACCGATCACGGGCCCGAGGTGGGCCGTGTGACCGAGAGGCCCTTTACCGTCCTGCTCCCGGATAGAGAAGCGCTTCCAAAAGTGGATCATATAGCCAGCACTGATGAAATAAATCAGTATGGACAGAATCTGGAACGGGAGAAGGAGGCATGGAAGATCTGCGAAGAGCGTATAGCTGCCCATAACCTGTCAATGAAACTTGTGCGGGTGGAGAGTTTCTTTGATGGGAGCAAGATAATTTTCTATTATTCCGCTGAAAGCAGGGTTGATTTCAGGGAGCTTGTTAAGGACCTGGTAAAGGCCCTTCATACCAGGATAGAGATGCGCCAGATAGGTATAAGGCATGAAGCCAAGATGGTTGGGGGAATTGGTAGCTGCGGGCGTCAGATATGCTGCGTCTCTTTCCTGAAAGACTTTGATCCCATATCCATCAAGATGGCAAAGGCCCAGAATCTTCCCCTTAATCCCAGCAAGATCTCCGGGCTATGTGGCAGGCTACTTTGTTGTCTTACCTATGAATATGATACATATGTCCAGCTTAAGAAGGAGATGCCGACCCTTGGAAAACCGTGCCAGACGCCGGTGGGGTCCGGAAAGGTTATCAGACAGAATATCTTGAGACAGACGGTAACGGTAGCGCTTCCCGGTGGTGGAGAGGCCGAGTTCAAGGCATGCCAACTTGATGGGAAAAAATGTCAGGTTGACGTAAATCGTTCGACACAGATAGGTGGGATTGTGGAATCAAAGGAGGTCTTGTCTCCTCAAAAGGAAAAGAAAGAGGAAGACGTTAAAAAAGCTGAAAAGAGAAAAAACAATTCCCAGAAGAAAAAGGCCAAGTCTCCAAAAAGGGAAGTCAAAAAAGAGCGCAGCGAAAAACGAGAGAAGACAACCCAGGGAAACAACAGAAAACGAAGGAGGAGGTCCGGCAACAGAGGGAGAAGAAGGAGCGCCAAGAAGAAGCAGCCGGAGTCGGAAGGTAAGCGAGATGAATGATAAATTCTATATAACGACACCAATTTATTATGTGAACGCAGAGCCACACCTTGGGCACGCTTATTCCACCGTAGTGGCTGACGTCCAGAATCGTTTTCACAAACTGAAAGGTGATGAGACATTTTTTCAGACAGGAACCGATGAACACGGAGACAAGATTGTACAGGCAGCTGAAAAACAGGGATTGTCTCCCAAGGAATATGTGGACAGAATCAGTAAACTGTTCAGGGAGACCTGGCCCCTTCTGGAGGTAGAACCGGACAGGTTCATACGCACCACGGATCCAGAGCATGTGGCCACTGTCCAGCGCATACTTCAGCTTACCTATGACAAGGGGGACATAGCTTTCAGGGAATATGAGGGCCTGTACTGTTTTGGCTGTGAAAGATTTTACGTGGAAAGGGAGCTTGTAGATGGCAAATGCCCTGATCATGGAACCACCCCTGTGAGACTGAAAGAGGAAAATTATTTCTTCCTCATGAGCAGGTATCAGGAGTGGCTTGTCGATCACATAAAAAAGAATCCGGATTTCATAACTCCTGAACGGTACAGAAACGAGGTCCTTTCCTTCCTCAAGGACCCCCTGGATGATCTTTGCATATCCAGGCCGGTGAGCCGTCTCACTTGGGGGATACCGCTTCCCTTTGATGAAAAATTTGTCACATATGTCTGGTTTGATGCCCTTATAAATTATCTTTCAGGCATTGGCTACCCGGATGATCCCAGGTTTAACAGGTTCTGGCCTTCATCCCATCATGTAATAGCAAAGGACATCCTGAAGCCCCACGGCATTTATTGGCCCACCATGCTTCGTTCCATGGGACTCGAGCCCTACAGATCCCTCCATGTCCATGGATACTGGCAGATGAGGGATCAAAAGATGTCTAAGAGCATTGGCAACGTGGTGCGTCCTTCCGAGCTTGTTGATGCATTTGGCGCCGATGCCACCAGGTATTGTCTAATGAGGGAGATGGTCTTTGGGCTGGACGCCGGTTTTAGTGAAGAGTCTTTTCGTACCAGGATCAACGCCGATCTTGCCAATGACCTTGGCAACCTGATGAGTCGGGTCATCACCATGGTGCATAAGTATGTTGGTGGGAAGGTCCCTGCTCCATCAGAGCTAGGTGGGGAAGAGGCAGAACTCAAAGAGGCGATAACAAGGCTTGTGCCAATGTGGGAGGAGCAGATGGAGTCCTTCGAGGTCCACAAGGCCCTTCAGTCTGTTTGGGAGGTCCTCAACATGGCCAACAAGGTGATTGATACCACTGCCCCCTGGAGCCTTGCAAAAGATCCTTCCCAGGCCAAGAGGCTCGGAGATGTGCTTTATGTGTTGCTCGAGGCCTTGAGGGTCTTTTCCATCCTGGTCTATCCAGTGATGCCATCTACCGGGCGCAGGATGCAGCAGGCCCTGGGCCAGGACCTGGAAAAGGGCCTGAGCCTCCATGCCGCGAGGAACTGGGGAATACTTGAGCCGGGCACCGACGTGGCCAGGATACCCCCGCTTTTCCCAAGGCTGGAGATAACCGCAAGGAATGACAAGCGTAAGGAGAAACAGGTCAAGAAAGGAAACAGGGAAAAGATGTCACAAAAAGAGGAATCCAAGGATAAAAAAGAGGGTGGAGAGTTTATTTCATTTGAGACCTTTCAGAGTGTGGACCTGAGGGTAGCTGAGATAGTAGCGGCAGAAAGGATTCCCAAGGCGGACAGGCTCTTAAAACTTACCGTGCGCTGTCCGGAAGAGCGGACCATAGTTGCAGGTATTGCAGAACACTTTTCACCAGAGGATCTAGTAGGAAGACAGGTCATAGTGGTAGCGAATCTTAAGCCCGTCAAGTTGAGGGGAGTTCGCTCCGAAGGCATGATGCTTGTGGCAAAGGATGGAGACGGCCTCCATCTTACCACAGTGGCTACTAGGGCAGAACCAGGCTCTAAGATAAGCTGACACGTTATGGAAACAAAAACCATCATACTGGGTACTGCTGGGCACATTGATCACGGCAAGACCACTCTTGTCAAGGCATTGACCGGTGTAGACACCGATAGGCTCAAGGAGGAAAAGGAGAGGGGAATAACCATCGAACTGGGCTTTGCGCGACTGCTCCTTCCCAGCGGTCAGTCAGTCGGTGTCGTGGATGTACCTGGGCATGAAAGGTTCGTTAAAAACATGGTGGCCGGGGCCTCGGGCATGGACCTGGTAGCACTTGTCGTCGCGGCCGATGAAGGCCCCATGCCCCAGACCCGTGAGCACCTGGAGATATGTGAACTGCTCGGGGTGAAAAAGGGACTCATCGTTTTAACCAAGAAGGACATGGTGGATGATGAGTGGCTGGAGCTCGTAACAGAGGATGTAAAGGATTTTGTTTCAGGGACATTCCTTGAGGAAGCCCCGATTGTAGCCGTGTCATCTACGACCGGAGAGGGGCTTGATGATCTCCTTGGGATTATGGATGCCCTGGTGTCCCAGGTCGAGTCAAGGCAGCCAGCCGGACCGTACAGGCTGCCGGTAGACAGGGTTTTTATAAAAAAAGGTTTTGGGACTGTTGTTACAGGCACTTCACTTTCCGGTACTATCCGGGTGGGGGATGAGGCCATGGTCTATCCCCGCGGGATATCTACAAGGATCAGGACGATCCAGATCCATGGAGAGGACAAGAATGAGGCCAAGCCGGGTCTCAGGACCGCCTTGAATCTTCAGGGGGTTGACAAGGATGGTCTCAGTCGTGGGGACGTGGTGGCGACTCCCGGAAGTCTTCATGCAAGCTATTTGTTGGATTTGAAGCTTAAATATCTGTCCAGTGCGGAAAGGCCTCTGAAATACAGGAGTCCTGTCAGGTTCCATGTGGGCACTGCAGAGGTGATAGGAAGGGTAATGCTGCCTGGAGATGAGATGAAACCAGGTGAAGAGAGCTTTATACAGATAAAGCTAGAGCGGCCTGTAGCAGTGTTGCCGGGTGACAGGTATGTCATTAGGAGTTATTCACCGGTAAGGACCATAGGCGGCGGTAAAGTGCTTCATCCTGTGCCGAGGCGGAGAAAAAGGACCCGGCCCGATCTCTGGAAGGAACTGGTTGTTTTGGACAGGGGGGAACCACAGGAGCTTGTTGACTATCACCTCAAGCAATCAGGTATCCGCGGACTGACCTTGTCTGAGCTGGCCATGAGAAGCGGGATATACGGAAAAAGCCTCAACCGGGTCCTGGACCAACTCCTAGGCAGCAGGAAAGTCGTCAGGTTTGAAGGTGAAGAAAAGAGATTCCTGCAAGGTGATGTGTATAACAGCCTCAAGGAAAAGGCACTGTCAATGCTTGAAGCCTTTCATGAAAAAAATCCCCTTCTAAATGGTCTGCCCAAGGAGGAGTTGAGATCCCGCTTGTTCTCAGGGGCTGGAGACCCACGTCTTTTTCAACGTCTGTTGTCGGATCTCGTGAAGGAGGGCCTCCTTGTCCAGGAAAAGGAGGTGGTAAGGCTTCCATCTCATCAGGTCTCCCTGGGTGAAGAGGAGACCGAGCTAAGGAACAGGATCATCTCTGTCTATAAAAAGGCCGGGTTTTCCTCTCCCTCGAGAAATGAGGCATTGGAGAATGTCGGTGGAGGGGAGGCCGCGGAACGCATCTTTGATCTTCTGGTCCGGGAAGGAGAACTTGTCCGGGTCAGGGAGTCCATATTCTATCATCGCTCTACTCTTGAACAGTTGAAGGATATGGTAGTTGACTTCATCAAGAAACATGGACAGCTTACCATAACTGATTTCAGAAAACTGAGCGGAGGCCTGTCACGAAAGTACATGATCCCTCTGTTGGAATATCTTGACAACCAGAGGGTCACAATAAGGGTAGGCGACGCAAGAAAACTCCGTGGATGACACCATGACCGGATGTGTCCCTGGTCGGTTGTAATGTCTTCCGGTTAGACCTTTACGAGTTTATGTCAAAACATTGTTCCATGAACGCCTTTTGCATCAAATTGGAGAACAGCCTGAGAAACAGGAAAAGAGGGATTGGTGAACCAGAATCACCTGCCGGTTCCTATGCCCTGGGTTCCGGTGATTTCGTTTATACCTTTGAACTGGTGCCGGCCAGGGCGTCAAGGGGAAAGGCCCTTGATGAAATCCTAAGGTTCGCAAAAGAAGCGTCTCAAGGCAGTCTGGTAACCGCCCTTTCCATAACGGATAATGCCGGGGGACATCCTGCACTAATGCCTATCAGCCTTGGACAGGAAATCAAGGCCCTGGGCATAGAGCCTGTAATACACTTTTCCTGCAAAGACAGGAACAGGAACACTATTGAAAGTCATCTCCTTGAACTGGACAGGTCAGGTCTGAAGAGCCTTTTGGTTTTAACAGGTGATTATCCCAGATATGGTTTCATGGGAAATGCAAAGCCGGTCTTCGACCTGGACTCGGTGCATGTCCTTGGGATGGTCACTAACATGAACAAAGGTTTTGTCCTGGATCCAAGGGCACCGGGCGGAGGTGTCTCCCTGGATCCCATGGATTTTTACGCAGGATGCGTGGTCTCTCCATTCAAACGGCTGGAGGCCGAACTGGTCCCGCAATATCTAAAGCTTAAAAGAAAGGTCGGGGCAGGGGCTCGTTTTGTGGTTTCACAGATGGGTTATGATGCCCGTAAGTATCATGAACTCAGGTTGTTCATGGACCAGGAGGGCCTAAACGTCCCCTTGTTGGGTACTGTGTTTATTCCTACTCTGAGGCTTGCAAGGGTTTTGCGTAAAGGTGTAGTGCCGGGTTGCGTCTTCCCAGGCAGGTTGCTTGAAAGGTTTGAAAAGGAGGCGGCAGGCTCTGATGATGAAGGCCTTTCTTTCAGGCTTGAAATAGGCGCCAGACTGATGGCCATATTGAAAGGTATAGGTTACGAGGGAGCGCACATAAGCGGGCCTGGTTTAAATTACAGCCACGTGGAAAAGGTTATAAGAAGGTCCTTGGAGATAGGGAATGGATGGATGGAATATGTGGACGATTTCCTTTTCCCTGAAGAGTGGGACTTTTGGTTGTTTACGAAGGATGTCAAGAGCGGCTTGAACCTGGGTGAGCGTTCTCCCAAGAGCCGTATCTCACTGGGTGTCGGTACCTTGTTGCATTATTTTTTCAGCAGTCTTGTCCATGAGCTTTGCTTTTCACCGGGAAAAAGTTTGTATGACATATGTGCCTCCCTGTCAAAACGTATCTCGGGTTCAGGCCTAGAGTCTTTTTTTACAAGATTTGAATATGTCATGAAGGAAATCTTTTATGATTGTCGTCATTGCGGGGACTGTACCATAGGAAATTTTGGTTTCATCTGTCCCCAGTCTCAGTGTGCAAAGTTTTTGTTGAACGGGCCTTGCGGAGGCAGCAGAGATGGATGGTGCGAGGTGTGGCCTGGGAAAAAGAGATGTTTCTATGTAAGGGCCTATGAAAGGCTTGTTGCTACGGGACATGACCTTGAGAAGGATGACTCGGTTTTGCCCCCCAGGAACTGGGTTTTATATGAGACAGCTTCATGGCTAAACTTTTATTTGGGTAAAGATCACAGGACGTAGCGGGGGCTTTAAAAAATTCTGTTGACATAAAGCCCCAATGGGTGAATTCATGGGACTAGTAATGAATTGAATGGCGGGCGGACTGCCTGCATCCTTTATATTATATTTCATTATTAGGAACGGCGTAGAAATGAGTGAACTAAAAAAGGTATGTCCATCACACAGGACTCAGAACATAGAATATGCTATCAGGGATATTGTAAAGGTCGCCCAGGAGAGAAAGGCTGCTGGCGGTGATCTTATATATCTCAACATTGGCGATCCTATCCTTTTCGATTTTCATACCCCTAGACACCTGATTGATGCAGCATACGAGGCAATGCTCGATGATCATACAGGGTACTCAGCCTCTGAGGGTGTTCCAGAGGCAATCGAGGCCATTAGAAAGGACGCCGTGGAAAAGGGGATAGACCCCTATGAGATCATGATCACTACTGGAGCCAGTGAGGCCATTGACTTTGCCCTTTCGGCGCTGGTCAACAAGGGGGAGAATGTGCTTGTGCCCTCACCTGGATATCCCCTTTATAATGCCCTGCTCTCAAGGCTGATAGGGGAAGCGCGTCCCTATTTGCTCGATGAGGCAAATGGCTGGCAGCCATCCATAGATCATATGGAGAGTCAGATCGATGAAAAGACGAGGGCTATTGTAATAATCAATCCCAACAACCCTACCGGGGCGGTATATAAGGAAGAGACCCTGCGGCAGGTCATTGAACTGGCAAGACGCTACAATCTGGTGATACTGAGTGACGAGATATATGACAAGCTCATATTGAACAGCCAGCCCCATATAAGCATTGCCTCCCTAGACAAGGAGCTTCCTATCGTAACCTTTAATGGCCTTTCAAAGTGTTATCTGGCACCTGGTTTCAGGATAGGATGGGCAATAGTAAGTGGGGCGCCTGAACTTGTCGAGGAATATACCGAGGCCATGAGAAAACTGGCCAGGGCAAGGCTGTGCGCATGTCATCCAAAGCAGTTTTCCATTCCCATTGCCTTGAATGGCAATAAGGTCCATGTGGAGGATACCATAGAAAAGCTCCGGTCTAGAAGGGATCTTACAGTAAAAAGACTCAACGAGATCCCTGGGATATCATGCCAGGCCCCAAATGGTGCATTTTATGCTTTTCCTAAGATAGAGGTGGATGTAAAAGACGAGGATTTCGTTAAGAATCTCATCAGGGAAACAGGTGTGGTCGTGGTACACGGAAGCGGTTTTGGAAGCCTTCCGGATACTCCCCACTTCAGGGTGGTTTTTCTGCCACCTGAGGATATCCTGGATGAGGCATATAACCGCATAGAAGATTTTATGAAGAAACACTATTGATTGTTTTGTCTTGGCTATATTTTCCTTTTATGGATGTATCATTGGGCACTCATTTTGGGTCCTTATAGATCAAGAGTGATCCGGGGTCATGGGTGCCCGGGCACTATGTATACTCCTTTTCCACCCACTACGTCTGCCATGGCCCGGAACAGGTCCATAAAACCCTGTGTAACAGAAGGAGCAGGTTCGTAGGGACGTTGATAGAGTAGGATGTATTGGGAAGGCCTGGGAGAGAGATAAGTCTCTCCGTAAATATTCCATATGGTAAGACGATTTTTTGTGCTTACTATCTTTATGCTCGCAGCAACCCACCCCTTACTGTTTCCAGATGGAACGATAATAGATGGCACATATGGAAATATTACGTAATCAAATCCTTTTATTGCAGCCTGGTCGAGTATAGCATTCTGCTTGAGACCTGTACTCTTCAACCTGGCCGTAGTATTGAATACCTGGTGTTGTAAAAAGACACTTTGAAGCAGTTCTCCCAATGGTTCGGCAAATTGATCTGCCAGCTGTACCGGGGCAGAAACAGGTGCAATAAGTGCCTTTTGGGTAGATGTCTGGACCGGTGATTTCGGTGCTACAAAAATCTCGAGCCTGGGCTTGGGATATCTGTCCGAAGCATATTGTGGGACGGTGGAAGGCATGTAGGCGCAGCCTGACAGGCATAAGGTCGTCACGAATGCCAGCAGGAAACATTTATATGAAGTCTTAATCTGGAACATGGTCATTTGCTGTTGGTATCGGGCCATAGTTTGAGTAAAGGAGCTGATCTATGGTAGGCGTGCGTGCCAGTTCCGTCATGGCCACTGAGAGCAGGCGGTTTGACGGAATATCCAAAAGACGTATGGTAACGGCTACGCTGGATTCTCCTACTGCATAGGTTCCAACAACCACTGAATCCGCGTGGACGTCCTTTGAAAGCTCTTTTGCATCCCGTGTAAGGGTCAGCTCGCCGTTTTTTGGGGCAACCATGAGGGCGCGTCCTGAGCGGATCTCCACGACGTTTCCGCCCTGTCTGAAGATTTCAGATCCCAATGCTTCAGCCAGAAGGCGGCCGAATCTGCTCGAGCGGGTAAGGTCATCTATGTCCACAATTGTTGTAACTATGCATTGGTAGTTGCCAAGGTCATCGTCGCGTAAATTTGCCTTTAACTGGGCTGCCAGACCTTCCGCAACGTGAAATATGGTTGGCAGGGGGTGTGCATAGGCCATCATTTCACCGCCCTGTCCGCTGGAGACCATTTCAGGCGCTTTCTGAGGGGGGGCACATGACACCTGGGTGATCGTCAGAACTACCGCGATTATGCCCCACCCGAGATATTTTGCCAGATTCATGGCCTTTCTCCTATGAACCAGATATGATCCGCACTTCCGTTGGCTGCCCAAGCCCTTTTATGGGCACCTTTACGCCAGGCTTCGTGTTTGGAGTAGCAGTGGGCCAAAGCATTCTTTCAAGGAATGGATCTCTTCTCATGATTTTCATGCCTGAAGATACAATCATGTTGCCTTCATTGGAAACCAGCCGGGCATTTACCAGTATATAGCCGCCTCGTGTGACATAGGTCCCAACCAGAATGTATTGTGCGGAAGATTGCTTGGCTATTTCCTGGATGTTCCTGGACAGGCTGTATTCTCCGTAACGTTCCTTGATAAGCAGTGAGTCAGTTTTTCGTATTTCCACCACTGAAAATCCGGCCCTTTGAAGTTCTCCCATCAGCTGTTCCGCTATGTAGCGCCCAAAGGGAGAGGTCCTGTAGAGGTGATTGAGATCAACGAAAGTGGCCACAGCGATTGGGCCTTCAGGGCCTGCATCACCCCTGAAATTTTGCATGAGCTGAACAGCCATGTCATGGATCTGTGTATTAAAGAATGAAGCTTCGTCAATTTTTTGACTTATTATCATGGGTTGATTGACCAGGGGCAGGGTGTTTTGTGTTTGTTCGTCAGTCATTTGACGTTGTGGAGGAGCCATGTTGGGCTCTGGTATGTCTTTAGCAGCTGCCGAAACACTATTACTGGACTGTTTCCAGTCGGCATCCTGGACGGGAGATTCCTTTTGTGGAGACGAGGGATCTGCCTGTACCGTGGTCTGGGTGGTCCCGTTGAGATTTATGACCACTGGTGGCTGCGGCTGTTTGTGGGAGCAGGCGGAAAAGGAAATACCAATTACCACAGCCATGCCTGATAAAAATATCCTAGATAGTTTGATCATCTTCCTACCCTCCGAGATCTTGTTTTATACTTAATGTATTAGCAAAAGGGATGCCACTTAGAGCCATTCCATCAAGGCAAATCATCAAAGTCTCTTATGGCGATTCCGGGAGGCTCATGTGCGCATTCCGGCTCATCTGGACGGGCCAGTCCTGATATATATGGATCAATAGGTACGACCTTTGACCCGGAAGCCACGATTTTATTGTCCTCAACAGAGATGATTTTTGAATTTATTGAGATCATGTTCCCATGGGTAAGATAGGTGCCTGTCAGAATCAGGTCACAGTGGATCTGACCAGCCAATCTTTTTACATCCCTTGTCAGGAGGTATTCCCCACTGGCCTTTTTGAATCGAAGGGTTATTCCTCTCCTGGCTTCCTTGATCAAGACCCCCCTTCTTTGAAGCCTTCCTGAAAGCTCTTCAGCAAGATAACGGCCGAGGGCGGAGCTGCATTCTAGACCATCTAGATTTACAAAATTTGTTGATAATATGGTCTTTGATGCCAAATTTTCTGATTTCAGGGTCGCAGCCATCTGCGTTGCCAGTTCATGTGCAGCTTTTTCCACACTGTTTGATGCCTCTTCGTACACCACAATATTGTCTAGTGAAGGTTCGGCTATCCTACTGTCCTGTTTCACAGGTATGCATCCTGCAAAAATCTGTAACAGGGGCAGGAAAAACAGGACAATGAGATTATTTCTACTTTTCACCATTGGAAAAACCTTTCTTTTTGTCTCCACATTGACCTCTAAAAAATCAGGTTTTTGTTCAAAGATGAGGGACAAGGAGACGCTTCGGGGAACCAGCTCCACAAGAGTGGGTGTGTGAAAAGCGAGCGAACAAGCTCAAAAAGCGCAAGTTCTTCCCTATGGCCACTATCGGCGAAAGGGGATCGGATCATAAATATATGCATTGGGAGGACACTCCGCCTGCATCGGCTTTTGCACGCTAATGGCATTATAGGTCACATAGGACGGGGCCGTCTGGACGATCGCTGTGGGTGCTACCGCTATATATGGTGGCATAATGTTGTATGATATCGATGGGCAGGGGACATTGTTCTGGCTGCACACTATTGGATCTGGTCCTTTCAGTGATCCAAGCAGGGCGTATGGAATGGCAACAATGTGCCTGAAGACGTTGTGTAGCGCCCCTTCGTCTTGGGCCCATGCTGGTGATTTTGCCGCAAACAGACAAGTTGCAAGGACAACCGGCAGCATCCATTTAACACATTTTTTTGTCATGATTTGCTCCTCCGTAGTATATTAAGTTATTTTTTTACAGGTTGTCAGTGGTCAGCATTCGGCAAATTTTTTTCCCTAGGCTTGAATGCTGGAAAATACATTTCTTTGTTAATTCAATTTGCATGCCGGATTAAAAAAAAGAATGAAAAATGTCAGGCTCCAGGCACTTCATAGATAAGGCTGAGCTTCACCCTTTGTTTAGGGCAGAGTGAAGTCAGCTGAAAAAACAATGATTTTAAATGGTTGGCTTGAAGGGGGAAATGACGCCATCAAGCCTGGTGGTATTCCTCCTGATGGAAATCAATCCGGAGAGCAGCAGATATCCCTGACAAAAATCTACAGGGTACTTTTTTCAGGCCGGAAAGGTGTGCCTCCCCCCTATAGATGCGTGATGAGTTCAAGGTATTCAATCCACTCTTTAAGGGCACGTTCTGCATACGCCGTTCCCCTTTTCTTTTTGGGAAGCTTCTTCTCCAGGCGGGGAAAGAGACCGAAGTTTACATTCATCGGCTGGAATTTATCCGGTTTGGAGGTGGTAATGTGTCTTATGAGTGCTCCGTGGGCGGTGGCAGCTGGCGGGACCACCATTATCTCGCCCTTGATCAGCCTTGCTGCGTTGATACCGGCAATGAGCCCCATGGCGGTGGACTCGACATAACCCTCCACGCCGCTTATCTGACCTGCAAGAAAGAGTGTTGGCTGGACCTTTAACTGCAGCGTGGGCTCTAACACCTTTGGGGCACATACAAAGGTGTTCCGGTGAATGGAACCCAGACGCACGAATTCCGCCTTTTCAAGGCCTGGTATCAGCCTGAAAATCCTCTCCTGCTCCTTCCATTTAAGTTTGGTCTGGAAGCCGACCATGTTGTACATGGTGTCGTCTAAGTCCTCCTGTCTCAGTTGCACCACGGCGTAGGGGGTTTCCCCCGTCCTTGGATCAGTTAGGCCTACCGGCTTCATCGGACCGTAGCGCAGGGTGTCCGGCCCCCTTCCCGCCATCACTTCTATTGGCAGACAACCTTCAAAGTAGGCGGCCTGTTCAAAGGGACGCAGAGGGACTTTTTCCCCTTCCAGGAGAGAGGATAAAAAGAGCCGGTACTGGTCTTCGTCCATGGGGCAATTGAGGTAGTCCCCTTCGCCGGTAGGTCCATACCTGGATTGCCTGAAAATAATGTTCATATCCAGGGAATCCTTGAGGATGATTGGCGAGATGGCGTCGTAAAAGTAGAGGTATTCATGGCCTACCAGTTTCTGGAGTGCCTGTGACAGTTCCTGGGTAGTAAGTGGACCGGTTGCAAGGATGGTTATGCCGTCGGCGGGAAATTCCTTCACCTCTTCTCTCACGAGGGTGATCAAGGGGTGAGACGATATCCTCTGCGTGATTTCAGCTGCAAAAAGTTCTCTGTCCACCGCCAGGGCCTTGCCTGCCGGGACCTGTGAGGTGTATGCCGCATCCATTATTAGGGAACCAGCGCGCCTGAGTTCCTCCTTTAAGAGCCCTACGGCGGAATCAGGGGCATTTGAACGAAGAGAATTGCTGCATACGAGTTCAGCCAGATTAGCATTCTTGTGTGCAGGGGAAAAGCGATGGGGCTTCATCTCAAAGAGTGTCACCCTGATGCCCATTTGTGCCGCCTGCCAGGCTGCTTCGCAACCAGCCAGTCCACCGCCGATTATCGTGAGATTTTCGTTCATTGTCAGACCCCTGAAAAATTATGATTTTGTTTAACACTGTCACAGGTATTGTTTTGCCTGTGTCTGCCAATTTGATTTGGCACAAATTATGCTATGTCATAAGATGTGGCATTGTAAACAGTAAAACTATACAGTATACAAATGTAACACTTTCGCCCTTGAAGACAAAGAGAGACCCCTGGAGAACTACAATTATGTTTATATCAAGGCGAGGGGAGAAGATGTAGAGCGTAACCGTAGAGCAGTAGTTTTTCCCCACGTTCAATTGAGGAACTCTTAAACAGAAGAGAGAGTTTTTTAGACGGCTCGCAATCGAGGTGTTTAACGAGGAGGTTTGACAGTGAAGAAAACTGGCATTTTTTTGGCAATGGTACTCTTTTTTTTGTGTAAAGGTTTGGCAGTAGTTAATGCAGGGACTTCTCCTGGTTTTCCAGAAGTTATTTCCATACCTGATGTACGTTTTCTGGGGGAAGATCCGTGCGCTTCAGCTGATACCAAATTCGATCTCACCTTGGTATCCAGCCAGGACCTGGGCTGCAATGTTACCGAGTGTACGCTGGCTGTTACCTATTCCATGGATGTCAATGGGACGATCGAGGCTTATCTTGTAAAAAATTATCACAGGGTCACCATTGACAATAATGATTACGTAACCATGGATGATACCATAATCATGCCAGGTGCCAGCGGCGGGGCAATCTTTGGCAGGTCATACAATGGAGGGCCCGGCCCGGTAGGATCTGTTGGCGTCATCACCGGGGCAGTGTTCGCCTCCGGGATGGAGGTAGACATGTCTGGCAGTTATCTCTTCAGCAGTTATGATGACAATGAATCTCTCTGCTTCTGGCTTGGCCCTCAAAGTCAGGAATAGAGACGACTACCTCGGGCTCTGAAAATATCTGAATACAAATGGCTGGAGTGGATGTGCCTGTTTTCCGAGTGTAGGTCTGCGCTAAAAATATCTAACCGGCGTGATGAGATACTGTTTTTTAGGCTGATTCAGCCGATATGAAATTCTTGTGAAGACTTTGTGATGAGGGAAGATATTAACGAACCAGAGATTTCTATTGTTATCCCTGCATATAACCATGGGCGTTATGTGGAGCAGGCCATAAAAAGTGTCCTGGACCAGACATTTCAAGACTGGGAACTCATTGTAATAGACGATGGATCCACAGATGACACCGGCAAGGTCATAGACGCCTATTCTGATCATCCTCGCATAACAATATGTCATCAGAGAAACAGGGGATTGAGCCCTACCCTCAACAAGGGACTGGAGATGGCAAGGGGGAGGTATTTCAATTTTCTGCCTTCCGACGATTTTTTCCATCCAGACAAGCTTGCTTCCCAGATGGAGGTCATAAAGACATCCGGGGATCTAGCCGCTGTTTTCTGTGACCAGATCCCGGTTGACAGCAAGGGTAATCCCATAAAGGGTGATGCCATTTCTTCCTGGTCCGAGGTCGAGTACGTAGCCACAGAAGAGATATTGCCTAGATTGTTCGAGCGAAACTTCATACCCGCTCCCTCAGCTCTAATCAATACAGAGGTACTTAGAAGTGCCGGAGGCTTTGACGAGTCACTTACCTATACCCAGGATTATGACCTGTGGATGCGCATATTGCCTGGCAACGAGGTCCATTGGCTGCACAAAAAACTTTTGTATTACAGATGGCATGGCGAGAATCTCACCTTTGAGGCAGATGAGCCGATTCATTTTGAAAGGGCATATCTTCTTACAAAGGCCTTGAAGAGCCTGTCCCTGGAGGACATTTATCCATATCTTAGATCCGTTGAAGAAGAGGAAAAGGCTTTAGAAACGGCAAGATGCTATCTGCGGCTTGCAGAAAGCCTGATGCGCTCAGGGCTTATAGAGCTGTTGCCCTGGTGCAGGCTGTTTGTAAATCAGGCACAAAAAGTCTACCCGGACATATCCATCCCCAAGATACTAGTTGAAAAATTGCATAAGCGCAAAAGCTTTATGGATCTCAGGGATAGCCGCCTACAGGAACTGGCCACGGAGCTGGCAAGGAGCGAGGGGGAACTGGCCCAATACAAGGCCTGCGCTGGAGGACTGGACCAATTTTACAGGGAGATGGCGGAACTTGCCCGTTACAGGCAGGAGATCCCTGACATTGTCGCGGAGCGCAATCGTCTGCACCAGGAAGACAAACGCTTGTTTGAGCGGGAGCAGCAGCTCGAAAAATGGAACCAATCCCTTGATGAGAAACTTGAGTGGCTGAGGAACTATGAAGCAGGGCTCGAGCTTCGTGAACAGGCGATCGAAAATTTCATGAATCGCCTCCCGGTGCGCATAGCCAGGAAACTGTATAGAAGCACGGCCGGTATCCCGCGGCGGGGAATTTTTTTGGCACAAAAGCTTTGGCGCAGGCTGCCAATGGGTATCAGATCCAGGTTTGGGCCTGCCATAAAGTCCAGGGTTACAAAGGTATTGTCCAGTGAACAGCCCGATTCCAAGGGTTTGCCCGTACGGTCCCAGGAAATATTGCCTGCCCAGGCCGAACAGGTACCATCCAAGGAACGGCCCTCCCGAACAGGGTTTGAGTATACCAGGATCTTTGGGTCTCCACCCCTGGTTTCCGTGATCCTGCCAATTTACAATCACGCCTCCAGCGCAAGGTTTGCCATTGAAAGTATCCTTAACCAAACCTATCCCAATATAGAGCTTGTGATTGTAAATGATGGCTCGACCGATGGCCTCGAGGAGGTTTTGGCCCCTTATGTGGAGCACCCAAATATAGTTATCCTCAATCAGGAGAACCAGAAGCTCCCTAAGGCATTGACCAATGGATTCAGGTTCGCGAAAGGGGTTTTCTATACCTGGACCTCAGCTGACAACATAATGCTGCCTGGACAGATAGAAACCTTGGTTGATTATCTTGCAAGGCGGCCTGAAGTGGACATGACCTACAGTAACGTGGAGCTTATTGATGAGAATGGAGCTCCTTTGACCGAGTCCGGTTACAGAGAGCACAATCAGGTTCCACGTGGGTCAAATATGCTGCGTCTCCCCTCCGCGGTCGATACCCTGGATGCGGTGCCAGACAATTTTATAAATGCAAGTTTTCTGTACCGTGGCGAGGTGGGGCGTGCCTTGGGACCTTATGATCCCAGATTGCTTGGCACAGAAGATTATGATTATTGGTTGAGGATAAAGGAACTTTTCCATATATCGAAGCTTGATAGCGAACAGGTCCTCTATCAATACAGGATACACAAAAATTCCCTCAGCGAACGGTACGGATCTTCCCACATTGTGCATAATGTGAAGAAGCTTATTGAAGACCATGGGCAAAGAAAGAAATTTTATGAGCGCAAGTTCTGCGTCCTTATGTTGAGAAAAGAACCACTGTCGCAGGAGGATACGTCCTCCTATCTTATGGCAAGGGGGTTTTCCCAGGCGGCCTGCAGGTTTCATATCATTACGACCGGCAATGGCGAAGACGTACATGAAACAGGATTCCCACACTGTTCTCTGGATCATCTAGATGGGATCCTGTCTTCTTCGGCAGACTATAAATATATGCTCTGGGTTGAGGATGAAGGGCTGCTTCCCCCAGTGCTGGATGGCTTGAAGGACAAGGAGTGGTGGTGCGCGGTTGCTGGCTCTATAAAGGGCGGCCGATCCCAGGACTCCGAGGCAGATGAGTTGCCTCCACTTCACAGGATGGTGAACTGGAACAGACCGTGGGAGGTGGATGATCCGATCCTTCGGGAACGTTCAATCTTTTTGTCCCGTCCCCTTGATCCCGAGCTGGTAATCAAAAAGGCAAGGGAAGATCATTTTCCCATTTGGCAATTTCCCTGGCGGGGTGGCCCTGTGGCTATCTATACAGGGCCAGTCGATAGGGTAGACATCGGGGTTGTGGAAAAGGTGGCCTCTGCCCTGCCTGAATGGGACTTTGTGTTTGCATTTAACAGTGAGTCGGATCTAAAGAAGGTGCCTTCATCACTTAGGCGTGAGAACGTACACTTTATCAAGATCAGCAGTGAGGTGGAACTCTATCCCTTATTGAGTGGGATCACCTGTGTCTGGGCGCCGGTGGTCCATGGGACTTCAGATGACCTTTCCCATCTCTATGGCATGTCACTGGCGGCAGGAAAGCCCTTTATCGTGCCTGAAAATTCTGTCTATCGTCCAGATGGTCCTTATTGTTATGGATTCAAAGACGCGGAAGACGCCATGGAGCAGCTCCTTGGAACTGAAAAGCTGCATATAGATTTTGGTATCGCGGACTCTTATCTTTCAAAATATTCTCCTTCTTCCATGGCAAGATATGTCATGGCAGTGGCAAACAACGATATCTTTATAGAAAAGGAATGCGGCGGATGGGGTATATTTGAGGCAGTGCTTCCTCACCCCATGCATACCCCTGCCAAACGTCCCAAAATTGTCCTGGAAATAAACAGCATGGACAAGGGTGGGATGGAAGAGGTCGTCTATAACCTTGCGGCACAATTTGACAAGATGCGTTTTCAGGTCGAGGTGGCCTGTGCTGACCAGGGAGGATTCATGGCCGAAAAGGTGGAAAAGGCCGGGGTCCCAATTTCGATATTTGGTAAAGATGTCGAGAAATACAGGGCCTATTTTGAACAGGGGGATGTGGCACTGTTGAATACCCATTACAGTGATTTTGGCCTTGGGCTGGCAAGGGAGCTTAAGATACCGGTGGTATCAACCATACATAATGCGTATGTGTGGTTTGAAGAGAGTGAAAGAAAGAGATTCAAAGAGCAGGACAGGTTCATCTCCCATTATATTGCTGTTTCGACCAATGTAGCCAATTATTTGACCGAGAGGCTGGACGTATCCCCTGACAAGGTCACTGTTGTTCCAAATGGTGTCGATACGGTTCGTCTGGGGCTCTTGAGCCAGATAGAGCCGAAGATTACAAGGAGTGACTTCGGGTTGAGCGCTGATGAGTTTATTTTTCTCAACGTGGCCTCTCTGGACGGACGAAAGAATCATCATGCCATTGTCTCAGCAGTGGAAAGGCTTGTCTCCCGGTTCCCGAACATAAGGGTGATCTGTGCAGGAAATGTGATGGAGCCGGTCTATTATGAAGGGGTGCGAAGCAGGGTAGAGTCCCTCGGGCTTGAAAAGCACATCCTCTTCCCGGGCTTCATAAAGGAGGTGGCAGACCTCTACAGGCTGGCCGACGCCTTTTTGCTTCCATCAATAGTGGAAGGGTGGAGTATAGCGATGACAGAGGCGCTCTTTTTCGGGTTGCCCCTGATCCTGACAGATGTGGGCGGGGCCGCGGATGTCCTGACAGAACCATGGACAGGCATCCTGGTATCCAACAGCTTCGGAAAGGTGACCGATCTTACCGGTGAGGTGCTTGGAAGATATACAACCGAGGAGAATCCTTCCAACCTTGATGAGTTAGTAGCTGCCATGGACGATATGATCACGAGACATGATTACTGGAAGGAATATGCGGACAGGCGGCGGAAACTTGCCACAGAAAAATACTCAATAGAGGAAGCTGTGAGAAATACGGTACGGGTTTTTGAGAAATTTTTGTAATGGTATTAAGTGATGAAGAAGATAATGATAACAATAGGGACGAGGCCAGAGGCCATAAAGATGGCATCTGTAATAAGGTCCCTGGAATCTATGGCTGAAATTTTCAAGGTGATCCTGGTTTCAACGGCCCAGCATCGGGAAATGCTCGACCAGGTAATGGAGGTATTCGGGCTGCGGCCTGATTTTGATCTAGATATCATGCGTCCGAATCAGACACTTTCCTCATCCACTGCCCGCGCCCTTGAAGGGATGGGCAGGATCTTAAGTGAGACGCGACCTGACATGCTCCTTGTGCAGGGTGATACCAATACTGTCCTGGCTGGCGCCCTGGCTGCCCATTATAACAAGGTACCTGTGGGACACGTGGAAGCAGGGTTGCGGACAGATAATCCCTATCTGCCCTTTCCGGAGGAGATGAACAGACGTCTTACATCCAGACTTACAACGCTCCATTTTGCGCCCACACAGACTGCAAGGGAAAATCTTCTGAAAGAGGGTGTGGATGAAGCAAGGGTGTTTGTTACGGGCAATACCGTGATCGATGCCCTTTTGTGGACTGCTGAAAACTATCCCGACGCATTGCCAGATGTGGCTAAAGGGATATTGGACAGAGGCAATAGGCTGATACTTGTTACAGCGCATAGACGAGAGAGTTTGGATTATCATCTGGCCAATATCGCAAGGGCAATAAAGGATCTTGTCCAGGCCCATTCTGACATAGAGTTTGTGTATCCAGTGCATCTTAATCCCAAGGTCCAGAAGACCATTTACGGTGAACTGGGTGACATGGAACGCGTTCACCTGATAAAGCCGGTCAATTATCCGGCCTTCGTCCAGTTGATGAAGAATGCCTATCTTGTCTTGACTGATTCTGGCGGGGTCCAGGAGGAGGCCCCAACCTTTGGAAAGCCGGTACTGGTAATGAGGGAGGTTACTGAGCGGGCGGAGGCGGTAGAGGCCGGAGTTGCCCAACTAGTTGGTATGGATCGGGCCAATATCGTAGACAGAACTTCCCGGCTTATCGAGTCTCCAGAGATCTATGCGGCCTTTGCAAAGAAGGCCAATCCCTTTGGAGATGGAAGGGCAAGTGAACGGATTGCAGAGTTGATCCGTTCATTCTTTCAGGTCTAGCAGATATGTGAGCATGTGTAATCTCCTGGTAGTTTTTCTTTGTGTTTTGCTAGTTATCTGGGATAGTTATATAGTATTTTACTGGATTGCCTCTTTCTTCTACACAGAGTCTACGAAAGAAAGAACCGCTTCCGTGGTTCCTGAGATCATTATTTTCATACCTGCCCACAATGAGGAGAGAGTCATAGGCAATACCCTGGGAAATCTTGCCGGGGTGCCAGCCAGGGTGGTGGTTATTGCGGATCACTGTAAAGACAAAACTGCTCATATTGCCAGGCAGTTCGGGGCAGAGGTCATTTCCCTGAATGGTGAAGGACCATCAACCAAGGGAAAAGCCCTGGCCGCAGCCCTGGAGTGTTTTAGGCCTCGCACATGGGACTATGTGATGATACTTGATGCCGACAATATCTTCCCAGGGGAATGCAGCAAGAGGTTGCCCTACATCCTGTCGAACAGTCCCCAGGCTGTGCAGATAGAGGTAAGGCCGGGCAATCCCGATGCAAGTTTTACGACCAAGATGATAACAGTACTTTACGGCTTTCTGAACCGGGTCATTCAGAGGGGCAGGTATGTAATGGGACAAAATGCCCTTCTTTGCGGTACAGGCATGATCTTTAGACGTGATGTAATCCTGGAAAAGGCCCCATGGCATGGTGAGATGGGATTGGTGGAAGACATGTCCTACCAGATGGACCTTAGAAGAAAGGGCATCAAGGTGGAATGGATTGATTCCATCTGGGTGGATGACGAAAAGCCCTTAAGGATGCAGGCAGGGGTCGTCCAGGGCAGCAGGTGGCTGCGGGGTAGATGGAGCCTTTTATTTAAGATACTCAAAGGGTTTCCGGCTGAACCTGTTGCATCAATATTTGATCTGTGGAATCTCATGCCGAAACCGATCTTTCTGACATCCCTGGTGTTAGGGATGCTCAATTACCTTTCTGGTACCGTGCCTCCATACATGGTCCTTTTTCTGACTCTGGTGCCATTTGTGGCCTGGGTGGCTCCCAGTTTCGTATTCAGACCCTACATGGTGGGCCCCTGCGCTCTGCTTTATCCTTTCTGGCAGGTCTTTATCCAGATCCTGCATGCATTTCAGGCGGTCCGTGACAGGGGCAAGGGCTGGAGACCCACAGAGCATTTTGGCCAGAGGAGATGATGGGCAGACCCTTGGGTGAATACACAGTCCTTTACTTTCCGCCTGTGGAATGGAGTGGCCTTTACCAGCGTCCCCATCACTTGGCGTTCAGGATGGCTGAGACCTTCAGACGTGTCCTTTATGTCCAGCCTTCCGGTCTTCGAACCCTTTCAGTACAAGATATCCCCCGTGTCTGGAATCATTTGAGAGCAACCTTTAGAGGCAAAAAAGAGACTTCACGGAAGATTCCGGACAACATGGAATTGGTCATGGCTCCGCAGGTCCCCATCTTCGGATGGAAAAGAGTTCAGAGTTTGAACACTTCTCTTCTCTATAGCACCCTTAAAAAGAGGCTTGGTCCCATCTCACCGGATGAGATATTGATTTGGGGTTCGACACCTGCGCCTTTTTTGATAGACCTGTTTGAAAAACTTGATCACTCTCTTTTTTTATTCGACTGGATAGACGACTATCGCCTTTTCACCCACCTTGATGCCGCTGTTCATGAGACACAGGATTATTTTGTCCAGAATGCAGACGTTGTCTTTGTTACGTCAAAGATTCTTAAAAAAAGGGCTCAAGCCCTTGGCGGTGAAAACATCCATCTCTTTCCCAATGGTGTGGATATCAAACATTGGAAGTCGGCGCCTCCAGAATGTTCAGGGGATGAACTATCCGAAATTGCCTCTCCCATCATAGGATATTTCGGTACGTTATCCCACTGGATTGACAGGGAGCTGGTGATTGACCTCGCACAGAGGCATAGGGAATGGAACTTTGTCTTTATTGGGCCCATGGCCTGCAGCTCATATTTATCATCGATATTCGATCAACCAAATTGTCACTGGCTCGGGCAAAGGGAATATTCCCAGCTTCCCTTTCTTGCCTCCTGCTTTGATGTGTGCTGGATGCCTTTTCGCATGGATGAACTCACAAAAAGCATAAATCCAGTCAAGGTCTATGAATATCTTGCCACGGGAAAACCCGTGGTATCGTCCCCTTTGCCTGATGTGATGACACTTGGGGAAGTGGTGGATTTTGCCAGGAATAACGATGAGTATGAGCAGATGCTTGAAAAAAATATCAAGGCAAAAAAAAAGGAAGTCTATAGAAAGATGCGCATGACCGTTGCCGAACAGTTCGGCTGGGATACGCTCTGGAAGGATGCAATGGATATATTGGACCGCGCCATTCCTGAATGATGCGGGCCAGAAGACGCATCATTCAGGATTATGCAGTTGGTTAGTTCGCCGAAGATGCAAGGCGGAGGACATGAAGTCGTACTTCTTGTACTTCAAGTGCCCGACAACAAAGCAGATTCGGTGAAATCAC